>DATGVZ010000106.1:0-3158 GCA_035299765.1 Gemmatimonadales bacterium | reverse complement strand
GTGCGTAGGCGCCTGCGACCCCGAAATTGAGCATCAGTGCCACGGTTGCTATGTGTTTCATGGGATGAGTCCTTTCTTTGAGTGGAGTTATTGACAAACCTGCCTTCGTTCGGAAAGGGGACGGGGAGTGCGCGTGGCGTGTATAGCTGAGCTGTGAGGTGCTGTCAAGCGCTCAGTTGCGGGTTCCGGAAATTCTGATCATCCCTTTTCCGGAAATTCTGATCACTCCCGTTCCGGAAATTCTGGTCGTTTGGAGCTGACTTCCTCGGGTTCCACACTCGCCGCACCACGCAGCGAGGCGGGTCCCGCACTCGCTGCCTTAAGCAGCGAGGGAAAGGATGATCGACATGCTCAAACGACACGAGATTCAGGTTCTGCGGCGAGCGGGCCACGCCCAGGTCGAGGTGGCAAAGCTCGCCGGCGTCTCTCTCGGAAGCGTCCGTCGCGTCGGGCGTGAGCCTGATGTGACGCAGATCGATAACACGCAGGAGCGCGAGCGGCGAGACATCGGTCGCCCCGCGAAAGCCGAGCCCTTTCGGCGCTTGGTCGTCGAGTTGCTGACGCGGGAACCCGAGCTCCTCTCGGTCGAGATCCTGCGGCGCGCGAAGCTCGCCGGGTATGCCGGTGGGAAGACGGCGCTCTACGATCTCGTCAGCGCCTTGCGTCCGATCACGACGCGCCCGCTCGTGCGGTTCGAGGGCCTCCCTGGAGAATTCTCGCAACACGACTTCGGCGAAGTCGACGTCCGCTTTCTCGATGGCGCACGGAAGCGGGTGCATTTCTTTGCCTCGCGGTTGAAGTACTCGCGCTGGGTGGAAGTCGCCATCGTGCCGGACGAATGCACGGAGACGCTCGTCCGCACGCTGGTGGACCACTTCGTCGCCATCGGCGGGATACCGCTCTTGGCGGTGTTCGATCGGCCGAAGACAGTCGCCTTGACGTGGGGACAGGACGGCCAGGTGACGGAGTGGAATCCGATCTTCGCGGGCGTCGCGCTTGATCTCAGCCTGGGGATCGAAGTCTGCTGGCCCTCGCGTCCCGAACAGAAAGGATCGATCGAGAACCTCGTTGGCTGGGTCAAAGGATCCTTCTTCAAACAGCGTCGGTTCCTTGATGACGCGGATCTGCTCGCCCAGCTCGCGGAGTGGCGGACCGAGGTCAACACGGAGCGGCCGTGCCGAGCGACGCGCATCATTCCCGCCGTGCGACTGGAAGAAGAGCGCCCGCGGCTCCGCGCGGTGAAAGTCGTCCCCGATCAGCTCGCCCTCCGCATGCCCGTGGTGGTCGGGCCGACAGCAGCGGTCCTGCATGACACGCATCCCTACTCGATGCCGCCCGACGCCATCGGGATCCCCGGGACGTTGTTCCTGTATCGCGATCGCGTCCGGATCGTCGCTGGCCGGTTCGAAGCTGTCCATCCACGGCTGTTCGAGCCACACGCGAAGTCGACGCTGCCCGAGCATCGTGCTCAACACGTGGCGGCCGTCTCCGGCAAACGCGCGAAACGCTATCTGCAGCGGGAGCATCTCCTCGAGCTGGGATTGTCCGCGTTGGAATACTTGACCGAGCTCACGCATCGACGGCCCCGCATGTGGATCCGCGATGTTGATCGCTTGCACGCGCTCCTCGCAACGTACGGCGAAGACGCGTTGCGCGCCGCGTTCGCCCGCGGCCTCGCGGAGCAGGCGATCGGGGCCGAGTACATCGCCCACTACCTGGCGGAGACGGTGACGACCCCGCTGTCGATTGAGGGGGATAGGACAGGTCAGCCTCCGGCGCGATCATCGTTCCTGCGGCATCCTGGCGGGTCGATCTCACGCGACGAGCCGCGGCTCTTCGACGACCTGCCGTCGGCAAATGCGATTCCTGCGCCGCGCGGAGGCCGGGTCCAGGCCGCCGCAGGCGCCCCGCGCAGCGGGGGCGGCGCGAAGCGGAGCGCCTGGACGCGGCCGAGCACGGCGCTACCCTTTGATGCCGACGGAGGGCGATGATGATGATGGTCTCCGATCAGGAAATGGACGCCTTGCTGAAACGGCTCCACCTGGCCAATACCCGACGCGCGTGGCGCGAGCTGGCGCGGCGCGCGGAGCAGGAGGACTGGACCTATCAGGACTTCTTCGCACTGCTCGTGACCGAAGAAGTCGCGCACCGACAACAGACGCGACTCGAACGGGTCGTACGGCGCGCGCGGTTCCCGTTCCTCAAGACGATTGATGACTTCAATTTCATGTATCAATCAACGGTGCGGCTCTCGCTCCTCGGCTCCGCGCTGTCCGTTGACTTCACCACGGAAGGACACTGTCTCATCTTCAACGGTAAACCGGGCCGCGGTAAAACGCATCTCGCGATCGCCATCGCGTACCGCGCCATCCAGCACGGCTTCGATGCGCGGTTTGTGACGGCGGCTGAATTGATCGACGATCTGTCCGCGGCGTTTCGCGCCGGACGCTTTACGGCAACACTTGCGACGTACACGCATCCCTCCGTGTTGGTCGTCGACGAGGTCGGCTATCTCACCTGCAGCACCGACGCCGCGAACGTGCTCTTTCACGTCGTCAACGATCGGCATCGGAAGAAGCGGGCGATGATCTTCACTACGAATAAACCGCTGAACCAGTGGGGACGCGTGCTCCATGACGAAGACCTCGCGCACGCCATCGTCGACCGCGTCCTGGAGCGCGGTCGCTTCCTCACGCTGGATGGTCCGTCGATGCGGACCAAGCACTTGGGACTTGACGATCCGATAGCGCCTGAGGCATCACATCAGTCGGCCAGAACACCTGACGGTCAAGTGATCAGTATTTCCGGAATTGATGCGCCAGAATTTCCGGAACCCACACGGGTCGAACGTCAGCCAAACGAGATCACCTGCGTCAGGGATGTAGGCGCCGGCTACCACGCTTCATGGCCGACTGGTGTGCCCCACTCGGTTTCGTCGTGGCGATTCCGCGGCGTAATCTTGGCGACGAGCTGTTCGAGGGAATACGTCGGGCGGCTCGGCCGGATCACAATCGCGCCGTTTTTGACCGAGACGTCCACGGTGTCGCCTTCATCGACCTGCGCCTCGAGCGCGACCGACTTGGGAAGGCGCAGGGCCAAACTGTTGCCCCACTTTGCGATTTGCGTCGTTGTCGCCATGTATCTACATTGAATATACG
>DATGVZ010000105.1:0-9478 GCA_035299765.1 Gemmatimonadales bacterium | reverse complement strand
AAAACCACCGTGAGGGCGCTGACGCCGTACTTCCACACCGCGCTGGCGTCGGACGTCGACAACAACCCTTCGATCGTGCCGGCGATCGCGAGCAACGTCACGACCGCGCCGAGCATGCGCGCGGCGATCCGGCCCTCGAGGACGAGCGCGTCTTTGCGCGTGCGATCGCCGGGCGCAATCAACGCTCTTGCTAAACGGAATCCCGCTCCAGCGGAAATGAATATCGCCGTCAGCTCCAGCACTCCGTGTCCAACGACGAATGTGACGAGGTAGCTCAGCGCGTTGTAGTTCTTGAATAGCCCCAGGCCGAGCCCGAGCATCATTCCGTTGGCGAAGAGCAGCCAGGCGGTGAGCAGCCCACCGGTCAGCCCACCGACGAACACGCCGAACGAGACCTGGATGTTGTTGGTGATGATGGCGGCCGCTATAACGGGTCGTTCTTCCCCCGGTGCTTCGGCGTAGCCGCGTCCCTCCGCCGTTCGTTCCGCGGCCTGTTCGGCGCGCCTGACCATGACGGGCGACACGATTTCCTCGGCGAGCGCCGGCCGCTCCCGAATCATGACGTAGCCCACGGCGGCGGGAACGGTGAACAGGAGAAACGCGAGCAACACGTATTGCCACGACGCGACAACGGCGGCCGGGAAGTCGTACAGGATGTAGTGTAGCAACAGGGTGTGCTCTTTGCCCCGCGCGCGATACAGCGCGTTGTGTCCGGCACTGACGACGCGCTCGAGATAATCGATGACGCGCGGATCCACTTGATAGGTCCGAGCACGGGCGAGATCCGCTGCCACCTCGCGGTATTGCGCCGCGAACGCCGGAATCTCGCTGGCGGACAGCGCACCGACCCCGGAGCGCTCCATGCGGATCGCGGTTTCGCGAAACGACTCCCAGCCTCGCCGTTTCTTCTCGACGAATCGCTCCGCCGGCACGCTCATGCGACCGGCGGCGCCGGCCTGCGGTCGGGCCGCAAAACGGCTCCGGCGCTTGCGCTGCTCTTCCGCGAACACGGTGACGAGATACGCCTCCGGGTCCGCGTTGCGGCGCGGGATCCGCCCCTCGAATCGCCGCACCAGATCAGCGGTAATGCGAACCTGCACGTCGGGAGCCAGCTCGTTCAACCGTCCCAGGAACCGGTCCAGCAGTCTGAACTCCTGCTCCGAGAGCTCGGGCGGCCCTGTCTCGATTGGCTCGTCAGCCGGTTGCGTCGCCGCTCCAGTCTGCAGCGCCGCCCCCAACGTCCAATCCGTTGGGCGATCACGAACGACGATCGTCCCTGCCGCGATGTCGCCCGGCCGTTTATTGCTCCGGTGGAGGAAGATCGTCAGCAGTGCGGGAAGCAGCGGCGGGACGAAGTAGGTATCCAGAATTCGCACCAGATTGCGAATCACCGCTGCCGCCGGCGTGATCGGCCGGCCTGTATCCATCACGACCCGAATGCCCAACGCCTGCTTGCCGGGGGTGCGGCCGCCGTTCAACGCCTCGAACAGCGTGAAGTAGCCCCAAACCAATAGGAAGACCAGCAGCCACATGAGCGCGGCCAGCCAGCCGCGCACCGCTCTTCCTGTCTGCCCGACGACCGCGTCAAAGACCATCGCGAGAATGAGGAGGGCGAGCAACATGAGGAGCAGGTCGAGCAACGCCGCGGCCAGGCGGGAGCCGATGCCGGCCAATTCGAAGTGGACGTCGACGTGCTCCGGCGTTTCGACGCCGTGGCGTTGCCGGAGATCGAGGTCTCGCGCGGAAGGCTGCACGTCCTCATCTTACCCTGCGACTGTCACTCGCGCAGGGAGCCGACTATTCCGGAGAATCTGAGCACCTCGAATCTGAGGCCGATGCAGCTCGGCGAGATCCTCGACGGCAGCTTCAACATCTTTCGCCGCCACTTCGGTCTCTTCATGCGCCTCAGCATCCTGCTCGTCTGGCTGCCGACCGCGCTGGGGATCTACATCCAGCTCCGTTTCAGCGGCAATCCCCAGGCGATGCTCGCCTTTTTCGAGGAGCACGCGGCGAGCGTGGTGTTATGGGGACTCGTGCTGCTGGTGGTGTTTACGACGGCCGGCCTGCTACTCCGGACCGGCACGATTCGCATCATCTCGGACTCGTATCTCGGACAAGAGCCGACGTTGGGGTCGGCGCTCCGCTTAGGCACTTCGAAGATCATCCCGCTCCTGCTCGTGACGCTCAGCAAGAACCTGTTGCTCTTGTTGATCATGTTCTTCGGCGTGCTGGTGGTGGTTCTGTTGGCCCTCTCCGCCAAGATCATCGGAGCGATTGGTGGTCTATTCGCGTTCGCCGCCGGTTGTGCGCTCTTCTGGTTCATCCCCTATATCGCGACGGCGTACGGCGTGACGACGCCCGTCGTCGTGCTGGAAGACCTGTCCAGCTCGTTCGACGCGTTCGGCCGCTCGTGGGACCTGACTCGTGGCTCGCGCGGCAAGCTCTTCGCAACCGTCGCGGTCACGTTGCTCATTTCCCAATTCCTGCCGGGAATCGTGGTGAGTGGCATGAGCACCGCCGTGGGTCTGACCGCCGGCTCGAACTGGCAGCCGTTCTTTGCCGTGCTCGGCTCGCTTCTGGGAATCGTGCTCGCGCCGATTCTGCCCTGCGCGCTGACCCTCGCGTACTACGATCTGCGCGTGCGGCGAGAGGCTTTCGACATTCAGATTCTGAGCGAGCAGCTGGGCCCACGCTGATTTTCCAAACTTCGCTGCCAGCCTCGCCCGATTCGCTGCGACGCGTGGTGGGCCAGGTGTTCTCGCGTCCGGAATTCCAGTGGGTGGAACGGCATCGCGTGCTCAGCTGGCTGCTCCAGCAGCGTGACAAGTTTCGAGACTGGCTCAACCGCCTCGCGGAGCAGCATCCCACCGGTTATAACATCGGCCTCGGCCTCCTGGTGATCCTGCTCGTCGTCTTCGTCGTGCACATCGGATACGTCGTCTGGCGGATCGTTCGTCCTGGCGCGCGCACTGGAGCACCGACGACCACGTCGCGGCCGGGAATCATCGTCAATGCCGCGTGGCACGTCGCACGCGCGGAGGAACTCGCGCGGGCCGGACATTACGCCGAAGCACTCGCGCACCGATTCCTGGCGGCGGTCCTCGAGCTGGACCGCATCGGCGCACTCCGTTTCCACGCCTCCAAGACTCCGGCGGAATACGTCGGCGAAGCGCGGCTCGACGAATCCGGTCGCGCGTCGCTCGCCCGGCTGGTGGCGCAACTCTACCGTCATCTCTTCGGCGCGGTGCCCTGCGACGAGCGAGAGTATCAATCCTTCGGCATCGCCGCCCAGGAGCTGGCGACACGGCGGCATGTCCTACCGGCTTGAAGTCGGACTGACACTGCTCCTGGCCGGCGCCATCGGGGTCGCGATTTGGGCCGCGAACCGGACGCCCCGGACACCGCCGTTCGACCTCCGCCCCTCGACCTACCTCAGCGGGCCGGACGGCAGCAAAGGTCTGTATGAAGTGCTCCGCGGTCTCGGTCGGGTCACGGAGCGTCGCCGGACGCCACTCTTCACCTTGGCCGAGGAGCGCGCCCATCGCCCCGCGATCCTCGTTCTCCTGAATCCCGCCATGGGATTGCAGGATGCGGAGCTGCAGCAAGTCGCGCGGTTCGTGCGCGGCGGCGGCGCGGTGTTGGCGACAGGATGGGGTGGCGGTGTCACACGCTGTGCCGGTTGGCGTACGCAGCGCGCATCGCCCTCCCCCGGGGAGGACAGCATCGCGGTTCGGTTACCGAAGTCCGGGGAACGCGTCTGGCTGCCGCGGGCAGAGCGGGTACTGACGCGGATCATCGACGAGGACACCGTGCCGACCGCGCTTCAGGGATTGGAAAAAAGGGACGCGAGATCGGAAACCGGGATCTGTGGAGCGCTGGTCCCGTTCCAGCAGGACACCGTTATCGCCGCCGTGAATCACCGGCCGGTGATCTTGCGGCTCTCCTACCGTGGCGGTGGGACGATCACGCTGGTCGCGGATCCAGGATGGTTCACGAATCGCGTCTGGCGGAGCACCGACGTACCCATTATTGCCCTGCCGTTGCTGACGCCGCGCCCGGAGCGACCGGGCAGAGTTGCGTGGGACGAATACCATCAAGGGTTCAGTGATACGGGCGCGACGTCGCTGGCGGCTCACACGTGGAGCTGGTTGCGCAACTCGCCGACCGGATGGGCGGTCCTGCAGCTCGTCGCGGTCGGATTGGTTTGGTTGGCGCTCACCGCGGTGCGGTTTGGTCCGGCCCGTTCTGTGATCGAGCGGCGCCGTCGCTCGCCGCTCGAGCATCTCGAAGCGCTGGCCGCCGGTCTCGAGAGCGCGGACGATGGGGATACCGCCGTGCAACGACTCGCGCTCGGACTTAGGCGCCGCCTGAGTATAGGTCGCGTTCGGGCGAACGATGGAAACGTGGTGCCGTGGCTCGAGAGTCTGGAGCTCGCGACGCGAGGCCCCAAAGGACGGGCCGCGGTTCGCCGGCTTCGTAATTTCTTGACGGTACGGGATCGCGACCCCGCTCGCGTCCTGCATGCTGCCCAAGCCGTGGAGGACGTGTGGGAGGAGCTGCGCCCGCGCACGACGCGCAACGCATCGTAGCAGCCCTGCGCCAGGTGGTGCTGGGACAAGAGGCCGCAACCCGCGAAGTGCTGATCTGCCTGCTGGCACGCGGGCACATTCTGCTCGAGGGCGTTCCAGGTACCGCGAAGACGCTGCTCGTGCGGACGCTCGCGCTCGCGCTCGACGTGCGGTTCGTGCGCATCCAGTTCACGCCGGATCTGATGCCCGCCGACATCACGGGCATCACGCTGCTCACCGGCACGCACGAATTCTCGTTCCGGCCGGGACCGGTCTTCGCCGACCTGATCCTCGCCGACGAGATCAACCGCGCGCCCGCGAAAACCCAGGCAGCGCTGCTCGAGGCGATGCAAGAGCGCACGGTGACTGTGGACGGTCAGAGTCATCCGCTGTCCACCACGTTTACGGTGTTCGCGACGCAAAACCCCATCGAGTTCGAGGGCACCTACCCGTTGCCCGAAGCCGAGTTGGACCGTTTCATGGCGAAGGTGCTCATCGGTTATCCTGCCGCGGCGGTAGAGCAGGGAATCCTCACTCGCTATGTCGAGGGCTTCGAGGCCGATCGCACCGACACGTACGGCGTCACGCCGGTCGTCAACGCCGACGGGCTGGAGCGGTTGCGCCAGGCCGTGGATACGGTGCGTGTAGAGCCGCGGATCACGGCGTACATCACCGCCATCGTGCGCGCCACGCGCGAAGCCGCGTCGCTCACACTCGGCGCGAGTCCGCGGGCCGGCGTGGCGCTGTTCAAGGCGGCGCGCGCCGCGGCGCTGCTCGAGGGCCGGGACTTCGTCATTCCCGATGACGTGAAGCTGCTCGCCTCAGCCGTGCTGCGACACCGCGTCAATGTTGCGCCGGAGCTGGAGCTCGAGGGCGTGACCGCGGATCAGGCGCTCAAGGCCATTCTCGATCGCATTGAGGCTCCCACCGCTTGAGTTTCGTCACGCTGGTAGGCGTCAGCGCGGTCATCGCCGGCTTCGTTGCACTCTGGTATCTGCTGGGCGGCCGCGCCGGCATCCTCTGGACGCCGCGGGCGCTCATCGTCGGCGCGGTGCTCTCACTGCTGGGTGTGCTCGGGCACTGGCTCCCGTCGGCGCTCGACATCATGCTCCTTGCCGATCTCGCGCTCGTCATCCTGATCTGGATCGACGCGGGGCTGGCGCGTCCGGTCACCCTCGCGCGCGAACCGCTGCCGGCGCTGTCCGTGGGTCACACCGGCGAAGTCACGTATCGCTGGACGAACGAATCGCGCCGGCCGGTGCGACTGCGAGTCAGGGAAGTCCGTCCGACGATTCTCGGTGGTATTCAAGCTCCCCGCGCGATGACCGTTCCCGCTCGATCTACCAGCCGCGAAGACGTGCCTGTCGTACCGGTGCGCCGCGGACGGGAGAGCAGCGGCGAAGGCGGATTCGTCATTGACAGCGCGGGTCCCTTGGGACTGGGCCGCCGTCGAATGAGAATCGCGCTGCCGTGGGAGGTCGTGGTGTATCCGCCGCTCGTTTCCGTGCGTCTGCGCGCGTCCGTGGCTGAGGCGCTGCGCCGCGAGGCGGGAATGCGGCCCATTCGCCGGCTCGGCGAGGGACGGTTGTTCGAGTCGCTGCGTGAGTGGGTGCCAGGCGATGATCTGCGGCACATCGATTGGAAGGCGACGGCGCGACGCAACAAGGTGATCACGCGCCAGTACGAGGCCGAACGTCGCCAGCAGGTGTTGTTGATGCTGGATACGGGCCGCCTGATGACGGCACAAATCGCATCAGGTGTTTCGCGGCTCGACTTCGCGGTGCAAGCAGCGCTGGAGCTCGCGTACGCGGCGGCGCAGCACGACGACAACGTCGGCATCATGGCGTTCGCCGACGGCGTGCAGCATTTCGTCGCGCCGCAGCGTGGCCGCACCGGTGTGCACCGCGTGCTCGATGTGCTCGCGGTGCTGGAGCCGAAGTTGGTCGAGCCCGATTATCCGGGCGCCTTTCGGTATCTCGCGGCGCGCAACCGCAAGCGCGCGCTGACGGTGCTGTTCACCGACGTGATCGACCGCTTCGCATCGGATGCGCTGGTCGCGAACGTCGCGACGCTGCGGCCGCGCCATCTGCCGCTGGCGGTGACGCTGCGCAATTCCGAGCTGGACGCCGTCGCGACGCTGCGACCCGAGACGACGCGCGACGCGTTTCGCAAGGCGGCCGCGGAGGAGCTGCTGCACGCGCGCGAGGAAGCGCTCGGCCACATGCGCCGCGCGGGGGTGCTGGTGATCGATGTCACACCGGAGCGCGCCGCCCAGGCCGTCGTCGCGAAGTATCTCGATCTGAAGCGTCGCGGTACGCTCTGAATCACTGTCTGGCCGCAGCATCGGCCGTATAGTATGTTCGGAACCCAAGCTCACGGATTGGACTGGATGCGCGGTCTCAATCGAGCCACACCTATCGTCTCGCTGGCGGCGGCGCTCGCCGGCGCCTCCTGCTCCTTCCCGACCGACAAAAGCGACACAGTGTTCGTGACGCTCGACGCCCCCGCCCGGGTGGTGTTGCGCGGGCAGGACATGTCGGTCTACGCGCAGGCGTGGCATGTGGTCGGCATCGACACGCAACGGATCGCCAACGTCGACTTCGCGTTCAGCACGGGCAGCAACACGATCGCCCGGGTCGAGAAAAACTCCGGCGGGTACGCCACCGTTACAGGCGTGAACAGCGGCACCGTGGACATCGACGCGCGCGCGATCGGATTCGATCAGGCGCGCCAGGCCAATCTCGCCGTGCGTGTGGCGAACCCGCTCGAGATTGACAGCGTGCGCCCGAAATTCGCCAGGTACGGCGAGGTGGTGACGGTGTACGGCGTGGGTGTGGATTCGATGTTCCTCGCCAGTCTCGACGGCGTGAACTTGATCGAATATCCGTTCTCTCGGACCCGCAATAAGTCGACCGGCCTGGGACGCATCTCTTTCTGGGTGCCGCCGCCCGCTCACTCCGATTCGCTCTTCTATCTCGGGGCGGGCGTGTTCGGCCGTGATACGGCGCTCACGCGTGTCGGTGCCAAAGACATCTTCGAGCCCAACGACACCGTGCCGTCGCAGATCGACCTCGATTTGGGCGGGCCCTGGCCGGGGACGGTGCTCGCGCCGATTCTGTTCACGAATCCCGCGCTGGCATTCGAGGCTGTCGGTCGCGTCAACGGGGTGGGCGAGGATTGGTTCCGCTTCGCCACGAGCGACAGCACACAGGCGCTGACGGTGTTCGTCAACTATCCGTCGTTCAGCGACACGATCGCCGCGCGCACGTTCCTGCTCGATTCCCTCTACTATCTCACCGGCGCGGCCGGAGATCCCATCAACAAGTTTTTCGGTCGGGACTCCGCGGATTTCATCGGGACGGATTTCTATCGCTGCAAGGGACTCTCGTTCAATCCATCGCAGGCGGCGCGGGAGTCGCTGACGGTGGCGCTCAAAACGCTCCCGAGTCATGCGTTGCACGTCATCACGTTCTTCACGCGCTTCCAGCGGTATGCGCTCACCGTCGCGCGGGGCTACTTCACGGCGGATCCGCGGATCAAGGCGGATGCCTATGAAGGGAACCGCTTTTGCCACGACGCTGACAGCATTCCCGGCCGGCCGAGCCCCCGGTCGCGGATTCACGTGACCACGACCGGCTTCAGCGACACGATGAACATCGATAATCCCTTCGAGCTCGACTGGTATCGGCTCGAAGTCCCAGCCCATAACGCGGGCGACTCCGTGCTGATCCGTTTGCAGGGGCGGCCCTTCGTTGCCGCACAGGATTCCTCGGACCTCGATATCTACGTCCTGACGGTCCCCGGCTCGACCGGCACTCTCACCGAGGTCGGATCCTCGGTGAACGCGGGATCCACGGAAAATCTGATGGTCAATCTTGCGGCCGGATCGTATTACCTCGCCGTCGTGGATTACGCGGGCGTCGCAGAGCGCTACTCCCTGTGCATTCAGGAAATCCCGGCGCTCGCCACTGCCCGCTCGTGTACCCTGATTCTCCCCGGACCGCCAGCGCTCACGCGCAGCAAGTTGCGGCCGCAGCTGGCGCCCATGATCGGCGGCACGGGCGCGCTGGGCTCGCTCTTCGGCTCACGCCGGCGCCAATGACCGCAGAGGGCGCTGCCGGATCCATGATGGAATGCCTGAAGTGCCACACTCCGCTCCCGGACGGCAGCAAGTTCTGCTACGCCTGTGGCGCGGACGTGACCGGTGGCGGCACGCTGGGTGCGAGTAGCGGCGTCGAAGGATTGATGCAGCGGCTGCAACGACTCGTCGAGGGGAAGTACAGAGTCGAGCGCATGGTGGGCAAAGGCGGGATGGGCGCAGTCTTTCTCGCTCATGACCTGACGCTCGAGCGGGAAGTGGCGATCAAGGTGCTGCCGCCCGACATCTCGATGGACGAGCACATCGTCAAGCGCTTCCAGCAGGAAGCGAAGACGGCCGCCAAGCTCGACCACACCAACATCATTCCGATTTACCGCGTCGAGAGCGAAGGCGGGCTCAACTATTTCGTCATGAAGTACATCGTGGGCACGTCACTCGAGGACGTGCTCGATCAGAAGCAGCCGCTGCACAACGACTACATCCAGCGTGTCCTCTGGGAAGCGGCCTGCGCGCTCGGCCATGCGCATCAGCGCGGCGTGGTGCACCGCGATGTGAAGCCCGCCAACATCATGTTCGACCACGACGGCCGGGTGATGCTGACCGATTTCGGCATCTCCAAGGCGCTGCAGGCCGCCAGCGGTTTCACCGGCACCGGCATGATCATCGGCACGCCGCACTACATGGCGCCCGAACAGGCGAAAGGCGCCACGGTCGACGGCCGGGCGGACCAATATTCGCTCGGCGTCGTCGGCTATCGGATGATCACGGGGGAGCTGCCGTACACCGGCGACTCGGTTCACACAATCCTCTA
>DATGVZ010000104.1:0-3998 GCA_035299765.1 Gemmatimonadales bacterium | reverse complement strand
GCGTGGATTCTCACCGGCGTCGCACCGAACCGTGGCGTTGCGACGCGCTTGTCCGATGTGGTGCTCGCCGTGCAGACTGAGATTCCACTCCTCAAGCAGCATCTGTCGGATCAACTCTGGGCGCTGCGCGGCGCAGGAATGAAGGCCCGCCGCCGCAACCGCTTGTCAGGGGCGAGCGAATCGCTCACGCTGCGGCGCTCCACCTCGGGCACCATCGCGCACGGCTTTGCGACTGTCGTGCGCTTCTTTCCAGGGGCGCGCGAGACGCTGGCGGCGATCGACGACGAAATCGTCCAGGCGCTGGTGAAGCCCGCGCCCAAGCGCGCGTCGTGCTTCGAGGACCAGTATGCGTCCACCGGTGGCGAGCTGTACGAGTTGATGGCGGGTCACGATCGCTTTATCGCCGATCTGCGGCCGCTCGTGAACTCGGCGGGCTTGTGCTGCCACCCCTACGATCTCTGCGCGTCGCTGATCGCGCGCGAGGCGGGTGTGATCCTCACCAATCCCGCGGGGAAGCCGCTGGACGCGCCGCTCGACGTGACGACCGACGTCGCGTGGGTCGGGTACGCGAACGACGGACTGCGCCGTTCGATCGAGCCCGTGTTGCAAGCTGCGCTGCGGCGCCGCGGCTTGTTGCAGTGACCTGGTTTCAGCCCGCCCTGGATCGGCTGCGAGCCCTGCCTCGCCAGCCCGATCCGCGCCTGCGAACGTTCTTTGCCCACGCCGCCCCGCGCCCGCTCTACCTCGCGCGCGCGCCGGGGCGACTCGACGTCATGGGAGGGATCGCGGACTACAGCGGCGCGCGTGTGCTCGAGCTCCCGCTCGCGTGTTCGACGAGCGCGGCAGTCCAGGCGCAGCCGGAGCGGCGCTGTGACATCGTGAGCCGTCGGGACGGCCGCTGGGATTTCTTCAGCATCGAGCTTCCTCTCCCTGAGCCCGCGACACTGGCAAGATGGTTTCGAGACCGTCCAAGGGAACGGTGGGCGAGCTACGTGGTGGGAGTTGCGCAAGCAGTGCTCGCGCGGAGCTCGGCCAACGGCGGGCTTCGTATCCTCATTGACTCGACCGTCCCCGAAGGCAGAGGCGTCGCCTCATCGGCCGCGTTGGAAGTCGCGGTCGGCATGGCCGTGGCGGCGAGCTGTGGGACCGAGCTGCCGGCAACGGAGTTGGCGGTCATATGTCAGGCGGTGGAGAACCACGTGGTCGGCGCACCGTGCGGCATCATGGACCAGATGACCAGCGCCTGCGGCAAGCAGGACCGGCTGTTGCAGCTGCGTTGCCAGCCGGGCACGATCGAAGGCTACATCGAGGTGCCGTCCGCTTACCGATTCTACGGCATCGATTCGGGGATCAGCCATGCGGTCGCGGGAGTTGACTACGGAACGGTCCGCACCGCTGCATTCATGGGACAGCGGATTATCACGGCAGAGAGTCGGTGGCGCGGGAATTATCTCGCGAACCTTACGCCGGCCGAGTTCTCGCAGCTCGCCCGTCGCCTGCCCGAAGAGATGGAGGGCGCCGAGTTCATCGAGCGCTATGGCGGCATCACCGACACCGCGACGGCAGTGCTCCCCGACCGCCGCTATCCTGTGCGCATCGCGGCGCAGCACCCGGTTGGCGAACAGCAGCGCGTGGACCGTTTCGCGGAGTTGCTGGTCGCACTCGCGCACCAGCCAAGGGTAGCGACCGAGTTAGGGCAGCTCATGTACGAATCACACCGCAGTTACAGCGCGTGCGGACTCGGCAGCGACGGCACCGATCGCCTTGTCGAGCTCGTCCGCGCAGCAGGTCCTGAGCACGGCGTGTTCGGCGCGAAGATCACCGGCGGCGGCAGCGGCGGAACGGTCGCGGTGTTGGGGAAGACCGAAGCGGAAACTGTCGTGCGCGAGCTGGCGGCCCGTTACACGACGGAGACGGGCCGTGCAGGTACCGTGTTCACGGAATCCGGGCCCGGGGCGGCGGAAACCGGTGTCTTACGGCAGCCGTGAAACCGTGAACTCGTACGCCCCTGCATAGTTTTCCAGCCGTGGAACCCGTGATCGCCAAGGGGAGCTGTTTCCCGATGTTCGCCTACGAGGTCGCGCAGGCCATCAATCTGGATGAGGCCGAGCGGCGGCTGCTCGCGGGTGCGGAGCGGCAAACCATCAAGCAGAAGCGCCGCGCGCCGGCGTCCTTCGAATATCGGCCCGCCCCGCTGCGCGTGACGCGGGCCGGAGAGCTGCAGACGGTTGCCGGCTATCGCACGACGCCCGGCGTCGAGATCGTGCTCTACGACTTCGGCGCCGTGTCGGTGAGCTATACGATCCCGCTCGCGGGCACGCTCGCCGACCTGCCCGCGCTCGCGGAGGCGCTGTGGGGCAATGACCGCTTACTGAAGGATTCGCGTCAGCACGTGGCAGCGCTGATGGGAATCCTGGGCGACGCCGCAGCCCGCCCCCACGTCGCCGACTTCGTCGAAGACTATTCCATTTTCCATATAGAAGCATTCACCGCGCCCTGCGACGCCGCGATGTTATGGACGACCCAGGCGCAAACCGTCGCGCAGGTGCTGCGGGCCGCTCCCCACTCCCTCTCGCAGCAGGAAATCGCGGACGCGACGGCCATGCGCCTGTCGTTCGGCCCGAACGACGCGACGATCATCGACACGGACGCCGCAATTCTGTTCGATCCGGAGGGAGAAGACGTCCGCGACCTGATCGAGTTCGCCAACACCCAGCTCCTGGAAATGCGGTTTCTCGACCGCGAGCTGGACGATGTCCTCGAGGGCGCGTATGAGACGCTGCTCGGCCGTCGCTGGCGACGGTGGCGGCTGGCGCCGGTCGGGCCCGACCTCCGCAGTCTCGCCCGGCTGCAGCTCGACGCCGCGATCCTCTTCGAGCAGGTCACGAACGCGCTCAAGCTGGTAGGCGATCAGTTTCTGGCGCGCGTTTACTCGCTGGCCTCGCGCCGCTTTCACCTGGCTGAATGGGACACGAGCATCTCGCGCAAGCTGCAGACGATCGACGGCATTTACGCGAAAATGACCGACCGCGCGGCAAGCCGCCGCATGGAAATGCTGGAGTGGATCATCATCATTCTGATTGTGGTTGAGATAGGTCTCTCGGTTATCACGCTCGTCCCGTAGCGGTCTTAGGGCTGCGGTCTCCCTTGCAGCACACCACGCACCGTCTGTATCAACTCCGCTGCGGTGAACGGTTTCTGCAAGCTTTTTACCGCTCCCAGCAGCTCCGCATCGTGCCGCAGGTCGAGTAATCCCGTCGAGTCCCCACCTGAGATGACGATCACCTTCACGGCGGGGAATTTCTTCCGGACTTGCCGCAGGGTGAGGATGCCGTCCTGACCCGGCATGAAGATGTCGGTGATCACGACGTCCGCCGCATGCCGCTCGAGCAATTGCATGCCGATCTCGCCATCGCTCGCGTCCAGGACTTCGTGGCCCTCCTGTTCGAGCGCGCGCCGCACAATGCGGCGAATCGGTTCTTGATCGTCGATGACGATGATCCGGGCCATGCCGAAATGTTTGGCCTATCACCCGTCCGAGGGTAGTCAGCAAGTCCCTACACATTCTTTGGGAGCAGACCACATCGCTCCGCAGATCACCCTACGCTCTCGGGGGGCTCTTCGCTGTGTCCAGGGTTGCGCGCACGCGCGCGAGCAGATCGGCGCTCGTCCAGGGCTTGGGAACGAACGGCAACGAGGGATCGAGCGGCTCTTCACCGCGCCCCGCGCCGGCGTAGCCGCTGGTAAAGAGAAAAGGCGTGGCGCGCCCATCCCTCCGGTCGATCTGATAGAGCCCGCGCCCGCCGAGCCGGCCCATGACCAGATCGGTGAAGACGAGATTAATCGGCTCGGGGTGCTGTCGCAGCAGTTGCAGCGCTTCGTAGCCGTCCCCCGCGGAGAGCACCGAATACCCCGCCCGCTCCAGCGTGTAGACCGTCGCACGACGCAGCTGCGCCTGGTCTTCCACCACCAGGATCGTCTCTTTGCCTCTCGGCGCC
>DATGVZ010000103.1:0-2927 GCA_035299765.1 Gemmatimonadales bacterium | reverse complement strand
CGCTCTCGATCTGTGCGACGTGTTCGGGCAAGGCATGGATCGTGTCCCGGACTGACAGGCCCTGTCGTCGCAAGAGGAAGGCCCGCGCATGACTGGAAGGAATTTCAGACGCGGCAGCCAACCGTTGAAGAACTGTACGCTTGGTTCGGGAACGGCATGCGGGTTCCGGAAATTCTGACGTAGGGTTTTCCGGAAATTCTGACGCACAGAGTTCCGGAAATTCTGGCCGTGTTGAGCAGACCCCTTCGGGGCACACACTCGCTGCATCAAACAGCGAGGGAAGGGATGATCGACATGCTCAAACGGCACGAAATCCACGTTCTTCGACGCGCCGGTCACAGTCAAATCGAGGTCGCCACGCTCGCCGGCGTCTCCCGCCGAAGCGTGCAGCGCGTCGACACTGAGGCGGCGGTCACGCACATCGACGAGGCTCGCGAGCGCGAAGCCCGCGGGATTGGCCGCCCCGCCAAGGCGGAGCCGTTTCGCGCGTTCGTCGTGGACGTCTTGGCGCGCGACCCGCATCTGCTCTCGGTCGAGGTCTTCCGACGGGCGAAGCTGAAGGGATATGGTGGCGGCAAGACGGCGCTCTACGATCTGATCAGCGCGCTGCGTCCAAAGACGGTGCGCCCGCTCGTGCGCTTCGAAGGGCTCGCCGGAGAATTCTCGCAACACGACTTCGGCCACGTCGACGTCCGCTTCCTCAGTGGTGGGCCGAAGCGCATCCACTTTTTCGCGTCGCGGCTCAAGTACTCGCGCTGGGTCGAGGTCACGATCGTGCCAGACGAGCAAACGGAGACGCTTGTCCGCACCCTCGTGGATCACTTCGCTGCCATCGGGGGGATTCCGCTCTTGGCGGTGTTCGATCGGCCGAAGACGGTCGCGTTGAAGTGGAACACGGACGGACAGGTCACAGAATGGAATGCGCTGTTTGCGGGCGTGGCCCTCGATCTCGGGCTCGGGATCGAAGTCTGTTGGCCGTCCAGCCCTCGGCAAAAAGGATCCATCGAAAATCTGGTCGGTTGGGTCAAAGGCTCGTTCTTCAAGCAGCGACGGTTCCTCGATGACGCCGATCTGCTGGCGCAGCTCGCGGAATGGCGGACCGAGGTGAATACGCAGCGCCCCTGTCGGGCGACCCACGTCATCCCGGCCGTGCGGCTCGAGGAGGAGCGCCCGCGGCTTCGCGTCGTGAAGATCGCGCCGAAGGATCTGGCGCTCCGGGTCCCGGTCGTTGTCGGCCCCACGGCGGCGGTGCTCCATGAGACGCATCCCTACTCGATGCCGCCCGACGCGATTGGGATCCCGGGGACGTTGTTCCTGTATCGCGATCGCGTCCGGATCGTCGCCGGCCGCTTCGAAGCCGTGCATCAGCGGCTGTTCGAGCCCAACGCGAAATCGACGCTGCCGGAACACCGTGCGCAACACGTGGCGGCCGTCTCCGGCAAGCGCGCGAAACGTTATCTGCAGCGGGAGCATCTGCTCGAGCTCGGGCCGGCCGCGCTGGAGTACTTGACCGAGCTCACGCATCGGCGGCCCCAAGTCTGGATCCGCGACGTCGATCGCCTGCACGCGTTGCTGGCCACCTATGGCGAGGACGCGTTGCGGGCGGCCTTCACCCGCGGGCTCGCCGAGCAGGCGATTGGCGCCGAGTACATCGCGCACTACCTCGCGGCCGCGGTGACGACGCCAGCGCCGATCGAGGAGAATAGTACGGGTCGTCCGGTCGATCGATCGTCGTTCTTAGGGCATCCTGGCGGGTCGATCTCACACGACGAGCCCCCGCTTTTCGACCTCACGTCGGCAACCGCCTCGTCTGCGCCGCGCGGAGGCCGGGTCCAGGCCGCCGCCCGGAGGGCCGGAGCGAAGCGGAGGGCCTGGACGCGGGCGAGCACGGCGCTACCCTTTGAGGCCGACGGAGGGCGATCATGATGCTCTCCGATCAGGCGCTCGATGCGTTGTTCAAGCGGCTGCACTTGGCCAACACGCGACGGGCGTGGCGGGAGCTGACGCGGCGCGCCGAACAAGATGAGTGGAGCTATCGCGATTTTCTGGGCCTGCTCGTCTCGGAGGAAATCGCGCACCGGCAACAGACGCGGTTAGATCGCCTCGTGCGGCGCGCCCACTTTCCGTTTCTCAAGACGATCGATGATTTCAACTTTATCCACCAGTCGACGGTCCGCCTTTCGTTGCTCGGGTCGGCGCTCGCCCCTGAGTTTGTGAGCGAGGGGCGCAGTCTCATCCTGGGCGGACAACCCGGACGAGGGAAAACACACCTGGCGGTCGCGATCGCGTATCGGGCGATTCAGAACGGCTTCGATGCGCGGTTTGTGACGGCCGCCGAACTGATTGACGATCTGTCGGCCGCCTTCCGCACTGGCCGGCTTGCCGACGCGTTGGCGACCTATATCCATCCGGGCGTGCTGATCGTGGACGAGGTCGGCTATCTCACGTACGGTACCGACGCCGCGAACATGCTCTTCCACGTCGTGAATGATCGGCACCGAAGAAAACGTGCGATGATCTTCACGACGAACAAGGCGGTGACGGCGTGGGGCCGCGTGCTGCACGACGAGGACCTCGCTCATGCGATCATCGATCGCATCCTCGAACGCGGCCGAATGCTCACGCTCGATGGGCCGTCGATGCGAACCAAACACCTCGGACTTGACGACCCGACGTCGCCTGAGGCATCAGATCAACCGGCCAGAATTTCCGGAATCCAGGCGCCAGAATTTCCGGAACCCACAAACGCGGCCAAACCGTATCTCTCGACAGCGTAGCCCAGAGCCATTTTGGCTATGAATCTGGCGAAGTCCTCCGGCCGGTACTCAGGCGGTAATACCATGTCAACGCCATGTCGTGCCGCGATCTCTTCTCGCCGCTCGCTTAACTCAAAGATGTCCATTGAGACTTGTTCGATTCCGTGATGG
>DATGVZ010000102.1:0-12846 GCA_035299765.1 Gemmatimonadales bacterium | reverse complement strand
TCGGATCACGACATGAAGGAGCAGTTGATTTTCGTGTACTCACAGCGCCACGAGACGCAGGCGCTGGACAAGATGATCGACATTGCGCGCCACGAGACCGATCGCGAGCTGCGCAAGAAAGCGATCTTCTGGCTAGGCCAGTCCCGCGACCCGCGCGCCGCTCAGGCGCTTCTGGAGATCATCAACCAATGAAATGCTCTCTGTTCGTCGCCGCGGCCTTGTTCGCCGTCGCACCGCTCGCCGCCCAGTCGCTGGCCGACCGCATCGCCCGCGCACCCGATGGGACGGTGCACCTCGCGTACGCCGCGCGCGAAGGCGTCTGCGGCAACGGCGCCGGCATGATTTCGTTCGATTGTGAAAATGGCCGCTGCGGGCGCCGCCGCATTACGACCAACTCTGATTGGGACGACGACACGCCTTGCGCCTGCGACTCAGGGCCCGTGCGCCTCGCCCTGCAAGTCACAAACGGCCACGTCACGCGGCTGCGGAGCTACGTCGGCGGCCACTGGAAACCGGCCGTCGCAGGTGTGACCGATCTCGGAACCGTCGCGGCCCCGGAGGCCGCGCGCTTCCTGCTCGATTTGGCAAGGACGGGCAGCGGCCGCGCTGCCGAAGAGGCCATCTTCCCGGCTGCGCTCGCCGACTCCGTGACGGTGTGGCCCGACCTGCTCAAAATCGCTCGTGACGGCGCGGTATCGACCCACGTGCGCAACCAGGCAGTGTTTTGGCTGGGCCAGGCGGCGGGCGATGCGGTCGTGAAGGATCTCCGCGACCTGGTCGATGACGACAACGTCGACCGCGACGTCCGCGAGCACGCTGTCTTTGCGCTTTCGCAGGAGCCGCGCGACGTCGGGGTTCCGGCATTGATTCAGATCGCTCGCGCCAACAAAGATCCGGGCGTACGGCGCAAAGCCATCTTTTGGCTGGGTCAAAGCAACGACCCGCGCGCGATTAACCTGTTCGAGGAGTTGCTCACCCGCCCCTAGTATCTTGTGGCATGCCTTTCTGGAGTGTGCGGCGTGCCCTGGGCGCGATTCTCCTTGCGATCGTCCTGATCGCGGCCGGCTGGGCGGCCGTGGTCGTGACAGTCGCCGTCCATGGCGCCCGCGATCAGGCCACCGGCGCCGACGCCATCGTCGTCCTCGGCGCAGCGCAGTACAATGGCCGGCCCTCCCCCGTATTCCGAGCCCGACTCGATCACGCGGCGACTCTCTACCAGCGCGCTCTCGCACCCGTGGTGTTGGTAACCGGGGGCGTCGGCGTGCACGATACGCTCAACGAAGCAAACGTCGGCCGCGATTACCTCGTCCGGCTCGGGCTTCCCAGCGAAACGGTTGTTCCCCTCGCCGGTGAGGACACCTACGCATCACTCAGCGAAGTAAAGCGCTGGTTCGACGGACGGACGAGCCGCCGAGTGCTGCTCGTGAGCGACGGCTTTCACATGCTGCGGTTGCAGATCATCGCCTCGCGTCTAGGACTGATGCCATTTACATCGCCCGCTCCCGGTTCTCCCATTCACGCCAACGCGCGCCGCAACACGGGGTACCTGTTCGCCGAAGGCTTCAAGGTGCCATACACCTGGTTGTTCCAGCATTGAGAGGGAGTTCGTAATGCAACTGGCCAGTAAACGAATCCACAGCGGACGGGTCATAGACCTGGACAAAGACACCGTGCGCTTTCCGGACGGCTCGACTGGAGAGCTCGAGATGGTGCGCCACCCCGGAGCGGCGGCCGTGGTGCCATTCGCCTCCGATCCGCGCGGCACGGATCCGACGATTCTGCTCATCAATCAATTCCGGCACGCGGTGAATGGCCCACTGATCGAGATCCCGGCTGGCCGGTTGAACCCGGGCGAAGACCCAAAGGAGTGTGCCCAACGCGAACTATTGGAAGAGGTCGGTGTGAAAGCCGGCAGGGTCGAGCGTCTTACTACTATATGGACGACGCCCGGATTTACAGACGAACGCATTCACCTTTTTTGGGCGGCCGACTTGACGGCCGACAAACACGCTCGGGAACCGGACGAGTTCATCGAGGTGATGCCCAAGCCCCTCTCGGAGACGCTCAACCTCATCCGCGATGGGGTGATTTGCGACGCAAAGACCGTAGTTGGAATCCTTTACATGGCGGGCTTCATCCTGCGGTATTAGTACGATCCGCCCTCGGATCTAGACCGTCGGTGGAATTGTGCTGTCCTAGTGCTGGGACAATATTCCCCTTTCGCAGCCGGCTGCGAATCGCAAGCTACTGTTGCATAAGGGGTTAGTCCGCACGCACGGGAGGCACGGTTCGTGCCGAGCACTCACAACGCAAGTCAGGCGAGCGTTTTCGCTGTTTCCGTTCGTAACAGAAGGGCACCAATGCGGACCACTCTGAAGCGTCCAACGCCGGCCGTCGACACCACGCGAGCTCTGCAGCGCGAAGCGCTGCACGAACTGGATGACGGTCAGGTCGTGATGCGGCATCTGGCAGGTGAGCCGCAGGCCTTCGGAACCCTCGTCGACCGCTACCAGACCCGATTACTGAACTTCGTCAACCGCACGATTGGCGACCGCGAGCGGGCCGAAGACCTCGTCCAGGAGGTTTTCATCCGGGTCTTCCGCCACCTGCACCGGTTCGACCAGACGAAGAAATTCTCCACGTGGATCTATACGATCGCCTCGAACCTGGCGAAGAACGAGCTGCGTAACCGCAGTCGCAATCCGCTGGTGCTCTTTCAGACGATCAAGAAGAACTGGGACGCCGATCACCGGCCGCTGCAGTTCGAGGATACGACCGCACGTCCTGACGATCTGTACCGCAAGCGCTTCTTGAAGGATGCGGTGGACCAATGCGTCCGGCGGCTGCCGGAACACCACCGGGAGGTGTTCGTTCTCCGCGAGCTCGAGGGCAAGAGCTACCAGGAGATCGCCGAAATCACCGGGTGCAATTTAGGGACGGTGAAAAGCCGGTTGAACCGGGCGCGCAATAGCTTCGCCCAACTCATCGGCCCCACACTCGTTTAGGCATAAACCAGCCGTTCGAACGCCCGGCGCGGAACTCTTCCGTGGCCGGGACGGTACATTCCCCCGTCATGCGATGTAGCGAGTTCCTGGAACGGCATACCGATTTCCGGGACGGACTGATCACGTCCGCCCGGGAGTTGCGACGTTTTGGGCGCCACGTGGCCCACTGCGCCGCTTGCCGGCGCTATGATGCCACGGTCCGTCAAGGCGTGCAGGTTCTCACCTCTGCTTTACCGATCGCGCTGTCATCCGATTTCCGGCAACGGCTCGACGCGCGACTCGCGCGCGAGCGCGCAATCATTCCGCCGCCGCCCGCGCGTGCGGGCGTGTCGGCCGCGTTGCTGGTCCTCGCCGCGCTCGCGCTGTTTGCTCTCGAAGTGAGCCGGCGTCCGCACGTTCAGCGTGCTCAGTTGCTGCCGCCGGTCGCATTCCCAAAACCAGTCGCCAGTGCGGGACTGCCGTTCGTCTCCTTCCAAGATCCGCGGGCGAGCGCCATCAACGGGAACCAGAACCCCTACGGAACCGCGCTCGTGCAGCCGGCCACCATCAACTTCCAGTCCGCTCAGCCCGCAGCAGCAAGCCGGTAGCAGCTTTTCGACCTTTCTCCGAGCACAGGCGGGCGGTAACTTCTCGCTTGTATGGCGCCGCTTACCCTCGATGCGCTCCTTCGCAGCTTGAAAAAGGGCGCCCCCCCCTCCCCCTCAGGCGCCCTCGATCCCGCGTATCTGCTGTACGGCGACGAAGATGTCCTCAAGGACGAAGCCATTCGCGTGCTGCTCGATGCCGCCGTACCCGACGGCCGTGACTTCAACGTCGACACCCGCTACGCACCGGATCTGACGCCTGAGTCCCTCGACGCGCTCGTCAATACGCCGCCCATGCTGGCGGAACGACGCGCGGTCGTGATCCGCGGCGTCGAGCACTTCGGCAAACGCAAGACGAAGCTTCGCGACGAGCTGATTGGGTATCTCGAGTCGCCCAATCCGACCACCCTGCTCATCCTCGTCGTTTCAGCCGGAGAGGACCCTGATCCCGAGCTGGTGCGTCACTCCACAGCCGTGCGGCTCGATCCCCTGGCCGCGGAGCGCGTCCCGCGCTGGGTGCAGCACCGCGCGACGCAGCTCGGGCTCACGCTAGAATCGGACGCTGTCGCGCTGCTGCTGAACGCGGTGGGGAGTGATCTGGGTGCACTGTCCCGCGAGCTCGAAAAACTCGCCTCGCTCACCGGCGATACTCAGCGTCCCGCGACCGTCACGGATGTGACGGCACTCGTAGGCGTGCGACGCGGCGAGACTATATATGATCTTGTGGACGCCGCGCTCCAGCGGCAGGCTGCCCGCGCGGCGCAGCTCGTGGAGCCGGTCCTCGAACAGGCTGGCATGAACGGCGTCAGAGTCGTCTCACTGCTTGGCACACATCTCGTGGGGATGGCACTCGCTCGTGCGGAGCGCGATCGAGGCAGCGTCGCGCGCCGCATGACCGACACCGTATTTCGGCACCTGTTGGCCGCGCGTCCGTACGGACTGCGCAACTATAGGGAAGAAGCGGCCCATTGGTCCGAATGGAGCGCATACTGGACGGCGGCGGAATTGAGCGGAGCGTTGCGGGCCGCACTCGCCGCGGACAGGGCCCTAAAGACTGCCAAAGTATCCGACGACCGAGGGATCGTGACACAGCTCGTCCTGGGATTCGCCGCTCCGAAACGGGAGGCGGCGTGATTCGGCCGGACGGCCGGACGGCCGGACGGCCGTGGCTAATGATCATGGTCATGCTGGCCGTCTGGCCGTCAGGCCGTCTGGCGGCCCAGACCGACGCTCGTCTCGTCGAGGCTTTGCGGCTGGCGCAGTCCGGTCAGGTCGATTCGGGCCGCACGATCATCCGGCGTCTGCTCGCGACGTTGCCACCCACGGATTCGGTTTATCCGGAGGCATTACTCGCGGCCGCGAAGATCGCCCCTGATGCCCAGGCCGTCGCCACCAATCTCAATCGCATTGTCGTCGAGTACGGAGCGAGTGCATGGGCCGATGACGCGCTGCTGCTCCTGACGCAGCTGTATTTCGCGCAACGCGACCCCATGCAGACGATTCAGGCCGCCGAGCGCTTGAATCGCGACTACCCCGACTCGCCGCTCCGGCCGCGGGCCAACTTCTCCGCCGCGCGCGCCTACTTCGAGCTCAAGAACGAAGCCCGAGGGTGTGAGTTGATCCAGCAGGCGATCGCCGGCGCGGGCGAGGATGTCGAATTCAAGAATCAGGTCAACTTCTACGCGGCACGCTGCAGTGCCCCGTCGACCACCACAACGTCCACCACGCAAGGCGGCGGCGCCCAGCCGGTCGATACCACGACGAAGACCACTCCCGCAGCTCCACACGCGTGGTCTGTGCAGGTGCTCGCGGTGAAGAGCGCGGCGCAGGTTGACGACATGCTCACTCGACTCAGGGTGATGGGGTTCGAGTCGCGCGTCATGCGGGATTCGACGGGTTTCTTCAAGGTTCGCGTGGGACGCTATGCGACGCGCGCGGAGGCGCAGCGCGCGCAACAACGGCTGC
Source organism: Gemmatimonadales bacterium (assembly GCA_035299765.1). Taxonomy (GTDB): domain Bacteria; phylum Gemmatimonadota; class Gemmatimonadetes; order Gemmatimonadales; family GWC2-71-9; genus 20CM-2-65-7. The sequence continues at coordinate 7,292 of DATGVZ010000102.1, read as the reverse complement.
GCAGCAAGGTCGGCGGTCACCCCTTTGTGGTAGAGGAGCCATGACCGTCACCGATACACCGGTCATGCACCAGTACCGCGACATCAAAGCCCGCTATCCCCAAACCATCCTGTTCTTCCGGATGGGGGACTTTTACGAGATGTTCGAGGACGACGCCAAGCTCGCCGCTCGCGAGCTGGGGCTGACGCTGACGTCCCGCAACAACGGCGGCGCGGCCGAAGTCCCACTGGCGGGCGTTCCGGTGAAAGCGGCGACCGAGTACCTGCGCCGGCTGATTGCGAAGGGCCATCGCGTCGCGATCTGCGAACAAATCGAAGATCCCAAGCTCGCCAAAGGCGTCGTCCGCCGGGCCGTGGTGGAAACGGTCACACCCGGCACTGTGCTGACCGACGACTGGCTGGTGCGCAATCGCAACAACTACCTCGTCGCCCTCGATCCGCGCGGTCAGACCGCTGGCCTTGCGGCGCTCGATCTCACGACGGGCGAGATGGTGCTCGAGGTCGTGCCGGTCGCCGATCTCGCGCAATCGTTGGCCCGCTTCGAAGCCCGGGAATTGGTCCTGCCTGCTGAGACGTCGTACGCCACACCTGGAGTCACGGTCACCACGCGAGAGGCGTGGGAATTCGATGTCGAGCTCGGGCGCGAAGATCTGATGCGCACCTATGCCATCGCCTCACTCGACGGCCTCGGCGTCGGTCCGGAGGATCGTCCGGCAATCGGAGCAGCGGGCGCGCTGCTGCGCTATGCGCGAGAGCTCAAACCGGGCGGGCTGCCGCATCTCGCGCACCCCACAATCGTGCGTCGCGGCGACGTGTTGCCACTCGATGAGATGACGCGCCGCAACCTCGAGCTCGTCGAGCCGCTGCGATCGGGTGTCGAAGGCGCCACACTGCTCGAAGTGCTCGATCGTACACTGACGTCCATGGGTGGCCGGCTGCTGCGCCGCTGGCTGCTCGCTCCGCTCGTCGATCCCACCGCGATCAACTGCAGGCTCGACGCCGTGCAAGTGCTGGTCGACGACGGCCGGGGCCGTGAGCGCCTGCGTGAATCGCTCGACGGCGTGCGCGATCTCGAACGCCTGGCCGGCCGGGCCGCACTCGGCCGCGCGACGCCACGCGAGATGGGCGCGTTGCGCGATTCGATTTTGCGATTGCCCGATGTCGCGGGGGCGTTGGGCGGTCTCCAGGGCCGGGAACACTCGACGCTCCTCGAACAGACCGCTCAGCGGCTCGATCTGCTCACGGATCTCGGTGAGGAGGTGAGCCGGGCGCTTGTGGAACGTCCGCCCGCGCAGCTCGACGATGGCGACTCGTTCAAGCAGGGCTACGACGCAGACCTGGATGCGCTCAAAGACGCGCGCGACGGTGGCAAGCAGTACATCGCGTCGTTGCAGGCGCGCGAGCGCGAACGCACCGGGATTGGGTCGCTCAAGGTCGGCTTCAATAAGGTCTTCGGTTACTACATCGAGATCACGCACGCCCATCGTGACCGCGTACCCGCCGATTATGAACGGCGGCAAACGCTCACCGGCGCGGAGCGATACGTCACGCCGGATCTGAAAGAGTACGAAGCCAAGGTTTTGGGTGCGGAGGAGCGAATTGCGCAGCGCGAGGCGGAGCTCCTCGATGCGTTGCGCCGGCGCGTCGCGGCAGCGATCGGTCGCGTGCAGGGCAGCGCCGGATTCCTTGCGGAGCTCGATGTCTGGGCGGCCCTCGCCGACGTCGCCGAGCGCGAACGCTACGCTCGACCCGAGGTGAACGGATCGTTCACGCTCGAGCTCGAAGGCAGCCGCCATCCCGTAGTGGAACGCATGATGCCTCGGGAGGCCTTCATCCCCAACGACGTCACGCTGGATGAAGCGGGGCGCGTCGTGTTGTTGACCGGCCCCAACATGGCCGGCAAATCGACCCTACTTCGCCAGGTTGGTTTGTGCGTGGTGCTTGCGCAGATGGGATCGTTCGTTCCCTGTCGCCGGGCGTCCATAGGCGTCGTGGATCGGCTGTTCACGCGCGTGGGCGCGTCCGACAATCTGGTGCGCGGGCAGTCCACGTTCATGGTCGAGATGAGCGAGACGAGCGCGATACTGCATGCCGCCACCACGCGCAGCCTCGTGCTCCTCGACGAAATCGGGCGCGGCACGTCGACGTACGACGGCGTCGCGATCGCGTGGGCTGTCACGGAGTGCCTGCACAACACGATCGGCTGCAAGACGATTTTCGCGACGCACTACCACGAGCTGACCCAGCTCACCGAGGAGCTCGAGCACGTGCGCAATTTCAATGTCGCCGTGAGAGAAGTAGGGGACGAGATCGTCTTCCTGCACCGGCTCGAGCCGGGCGGCGCGGATCGCTCGTACGGTATTCACGTCGGCCGGTTGGCAGGACTGCCCGACCCGGTCGTGACGCGGGCATGGCAGGTACTCAAGCTGCTCGAGGCGGGACATCACGTCGCCAAGCAACGGCCGCCTTCGCCGATCGACGCGACGCAGCTGGCCCTCTTCGGAGCCCCACAGCCCGATCCGTTGCTGCTCGAGCTGGATGGCCTGGACGTAAACTCGCTGTCGCCGCTCGATGCGCTGAACCGGCTCGCGGCCTGGAAGAAGCGGCGGCAGGATGAGGCCCGCTAGGATCCGCGGCGCGCCGACCATTACCGCAATCGCGATTGCGATCGCCGGATGCCATGGCTCCGCCCCTCGGGCCGATTCGGCAACGGGGCAGGCAGCGCCGCCTCCAGAGTCAGAAGCGCCAGTCGCCCTCAACCCCAACGTGCCGATCGCCTATCCAGCGGCCCTCTTCGACCAGAAGGTCGAAGGCGACGTCACGCTGCGGTTGTACGTGGACTCGACCGGGAAGCTGATCCCTGAATCGACGCGGGTGGCCGAGCCGAGTGGGTATCCCGCACTCGATTCCGCAGCGCTGGCCGGCGCGAGCGCGCTCCGGTTCGCGCCGGCCAAGCGGCACGGCATTCCGGTCGCCACGGCATTTCTCCAACCCGTCGAATTTCGCCAGGTCGGTACGACGCGAGCAGGCGGCGGAACGGTGACGTTGCCGCCGCAAGCCGCGCCGACACCCATACCAGCCCCCGCGGCCGCGCCGGTGCGACGCAGACCACGTCCGGTCGCCCCCGCGCCCCCCCCGCCCCCCGAGCCCACACCACCGCAACCCGTGCCCGCTGACACCGCGCGGAAAGACACGACAAAGACACGTACGGATTCAGGTGGCACAACACACTAAGCCGTACGACAACGTCCTCGAGACGATCGGTTGGACACCGCTGATCCGGCTGAACAAGGTCACGCGCGGCATCCGCACGCCGGTCTACGCGAAGGCAGAGTTCTTCAATCCCGGTGGATCCGTGAAGGACCGCATCGGCCTCGCGATGATCGAGGCCGCTGAGCGCGAAGGCCGCCTCAAGCCGGGTGGTCTGATCGTCGAAGCCACGTCCGGCAATACGGGAGTCGGGCTCGCGATTGCGGCCGCGGTGAAGGGCTACCGCTGCATCTTCACGATGCCCGACAAGATGTCACAGGAAAAAGCTCGGCTGCTGCGCGCGTTGGGCGCAGAGGTCATCATCACGCCGACGGCGGTGCCGCCCGATCATCCCGACAACTACATCATGAAAGGCCGCGCCATCGCCGCGGCCAATCAAAACGCGATCTTCGCCGACCAGCACTACAACCCCGTGAATCCGGAAGTGCACTATCAGACGACCGGCCCGGAAATCTGGGAACAGACGAGCGGGAAAGTGACGCACTTCGTGTGCGCTCCCGGCACTGGCGGCACGGTGAGCGGCGCGGGGCGCTTTCTGAAGGAGAAGAATCCCAAGATTCGCATCGTCGCCGGTGATCCCGCCGGCTCGATTTACACCGAATACGCGAAGACGCGGCAAAAGAGCGAAGGGGCGCCGTACAAAGTCGAAGGCATCGGGGGCGACAAGATCCCGACGTCGCTGCATTGGGACGTGATCGACGACTGGGTCGTCGTCAGCGACAAGGACGCGATGCAGATGGCGCGGCGGCTCGCCAAAGAAGAAGGACTGTTTACCGGCGGGTCGACGGGCGTGAACGTGGTCGCGGCACTCGAGGTCGCGCGCCAGCTCGACGATCCCAAGGCGGTCATCGTCACCGTGCTCGCCGATACAGGCGAGCGCTATCTCAGCAAGGTCTACAACGAAGAATGGCTGCGTGAAAACCAGCTCATCGAGGACGAACGTCCGACCGTTGGCCGGCTGGTGGGAGCGAAGAACAACGACTCACCATCCTTGATCCACGTGGCGCCGGAGGCATCGGTTCGGCAGGCGCTCAATCTGATGACGACGTACAACATCTCGCAGCTGCCGGTCCTGGATGACGGCGACGGGGTCGGTGCCGTCTCCGAGCAGGCGCTGATGGCTCGCGCGATCGGCCAACCCAAGATCCTCGACAGCGCGGTCCGCGACGTGATGGATCCGCCCTTCCCCGTGGTGGATAGTCATTCGCCAATCGCGCTGCTCACCACGCTGCTGTCGCGTACCACGCCCGCGGCGCTGGTGCGGCGGGACGGGCAGCTCGTCGGCATCGTCACGCGCTACGATTTGCTCCATCAGCTCTCGGGGATTCGCTAGATGCGGGTCACCGTCCTGACGGGCGGCGCCACCGCCGAACGGGCCGTGGCGTTCGCCAGCGCGTCTCAGATCGTGGCGGCGCTGCGGAGCCGCGGTCACGACGTGAGCGTGGTTGACACCGCCGGTGGGCTGCTCGATGAGCCGGGTGAGCGAGAGGTGCTGGGAGGCACCGTCGGAGCCACGCCACCCGCGGTCGACCAACTCGCCGCGCGCGAGCAACGGATGCTTTCCGAAGGGCTGGCCGAGCTCCCCGCGGTGCGGGACGCGGACGTCCTGTTCCTGGCCGTCCATGGCGGGCAGCTGGAGGGTGGCACCCTCCAGGCGGTGCTGGACGTCATCGGCGTCCCCTATACGGGCAGTGGCCCGCTCGCCAGCGCGCTGGCGATGGACAAGGACCTCTCCAAGCGGCTGTTTCGCGCGACCGGGGTGCCCGTGCCGGCGTGGTTCATGGTGCCCGTGGCGCCTGAGGACGTGACCACGGCGCTGGGGTGGCCGGTGATCATAAAGCCGTCCAAGCAAGGCTCCTCCGTCGGATTGACTCTGGTAAAAAAGGCCCAGGACTTGGGAAATGCAGTAAAGCTGGCCGCGCGTTACGACGATGAGGTGATGGCTGAACAATTCATCCCGGGCCGCGAGCTGACCGTGGGGGTGCTGGGGGACGTACCGCTGCCTGTAGGGGAAATCGTCCCCAAGCACGAGCTCTTCGACTACGAAACGAAGTACACGCCCGGCATGTCAGAGGAGACGTTCCCGGCCAGGATCGAGACGCTGCTAGCCCGACAATTGCAGGAGTATGCGGTCATGGCGCACCGTGCGTTGAAGCTCACCGGTTACTCTCGGGTCGACTTTCGGGTCACCCCAGAGGGGGACATTTTCTGTCTGGAAGCGAACTCGCTGCCGGGCATGACACGCACGAGCCTCTTCCCCCAGGCTGCGCAGGCGGCGGGCATCCCCTTCCCCGAGCTCTGTGAGCGCGTCGCGCGTTTGGCCCGGAACAACCGGACTGGACGAGGGGGATAAGAGGTAAGCCGAGGAATCGATGGGCCCCCAACGCATGTTCGGATTGAGTCTCTGGGTGCGACGCCTGCTCGTCGCGAATCTGCTCGTCTTCCTGATTCAGAAGACGCTGCTGGTGGACCCGAATTTTCTCAAAGCATTCGGGTTCGCGCCGCTGCTTGCCTGGAAACAGCCGTGGACGTTCGTCACGTACATGTTCCTGCACGCGGGCGTGCTGCACCTCGCGTTCAACATGCTGATGCTGTTCGTGTTCGGTCCGTCGGTGGAAGAACGGATGGGCGGGCGGACGTTCTTCCTCTTCTATCTCCTGTGCGGCATCGGTGGAGCGGCGTTCTCGTTTCTCCTGACACAATGGGTTCCCGTCGGTCTCATCCTCGGCGCCTCGGGCGCGGTGCTCGGCGTCACGGTCGCGTTCGCCTGGTATTGGCCCAACCATCCCGTGTTCATCTTCCCGCTTCCGGATCCCATTCCGGCGAAGTGGCTCGCAACGTTCCTGGTCGGCGTGGACCTGGTGCTGGCATGGCTGGGCGCACTCAGCCAGGCGGGCCTGAACGACGGAATCGCGCACCTCGCGCACCTCGGTGGCGTGGCGACGGCGCTGGTCTATCTCAAGGGGCAGGACTGGTATGCGACACGCGGCGAGGGACGGCTCCGGCAGATGGCGGAAACGAGCGTGTTGGTGAGTCAACCGCCACGCGTGAGCCGCAGCGGCAGCATGCCGCCGTCGGCGCAGCGCACCAAATCGCGCGGCGAAACGGACCCGCGCGCGACTGCAGAAGTCGACCGTGTCTTGGACAAGATCAGCGCAACCGGCGTCGAGAGTCTGACGCCCGCCGAGCGGAAGTTCCTCACCGAGTTCAGCCGCAGGAAGCGCACGCCGCCCAAGGCTTGACGCCATGATCGCGCTGCTGCTGTCAGCGCTGGCCCTGCAATCCGCACAGATCGATTCGTTGATGGCGGCGGGCCGCGCGCACTTTGCGCAGCGCGTGATCGGCCGCTACGCCGCACTCGAGGATTTCCGTGCCGCGGCTCGCCTCGCTCCCGCCGACCCTGAGCCGTGGTACTGGCAGATGAAGGTGGGATTCTATTTGCGCAGCGACGACGGCGATTACATCGCGCGCGAAGCACTCCTGGGGTTATTCGCTGTTACTCCCCACTACAAAGACGCGTGGGAACGATTCAACGACGTCTTCGGCGATGCGGACATCTGGCGGCGCGCGGAGCGCGCGCTTGCGAAACATGGAGAGCGGCCCGTTGCACTCGAGCACCGCGCGGACCTGCTGATCGCATTGGGTGACGGCCGGCGCGCGGATTCGCTGCTGGGTCGAGCGATGTCGCTCACGGCGCCGAGCTCGGCGGCGTGTCTGTTGCGAGCCGCGGCGAACTTTCTCGCGGGGAATTCGCACGCCGGATACGCGTGGCACGATTCGGCGCTGGTGCGAGCGGATGACGATTCGACCGACGCGCTGTGGGGAGAAGCCTGGCTCATCGCCTCGCCCACTGAGGTCACCCACCACGCGCTGACACCGCGAGGCTATCGACGAGCATTTTACGAACGGTTCTGGCAGCAGCGCGACCCGAACTTGCTGACACCGGAGAACGAGCGTCTCGAAGAGCATTACGCGCGGCAGGCAGAGGCGCGGCGCACCTATCGACTCTCGCACCCCCAGCGC
>DATGVZ010000101.1:0-71152 GCA_035299765.1 Gemmatimonadales bacterium | reverse complement strand
CAGCTGCCATTGTTTTTAGTCCGTGGGCTGAAGCCCCGGCTCGGCCACCACGCGAGTCCTTAAGGACTCGTGTCCTCGCCGAGCCGGCCCTTCAGGGCACGGGATTAAGGACACTCCGAAAACTCTCTGGAATCCTTGGATTACCGCACCCACACTCTCCTCCCACAACGTTTCCCGTTTCCCGTTTCCCGTTTCCCGTTCGACGGACGTCATCTCCACGCCCTGGATTCCGCACGGCACGATCCGGTCGAAGTATGTGAGATCAGTGGCGACGTTGAGTGCGAATCCGTGCCACGTGACCCACTGCTTCACGTGAATGCCGATGCTCGCGATCTTCTTGCCGCGCGTCCAAACGCCAGTAAAGCCGGGATTGCGCGCCGCGGGGATGTCGAGGATGCCAAGCGATTCGATGAGTGCTTGCTCGAGCGTGCGCAGGTACCAATGGAGGTCCTGTTTGTAGGGGCGCGCACTCAGGTCGAGAATGGGATAGCCGACGAGCTGACCCGGTCCGTGGAAGGTGACGTCGCCGCCACGCTCGACTTCGAAGACATCGACGCCGGCGGGTCGGAGCAGATGAGCCGCATGGGAATTTCGGCCGAGCGTAACCACCGGCGGGTGCTCGAGCAGCAGTAGCACATCGTGTTCGAGACGCCTCGCGATTCGGTCTTCAGCGAGCTGCCGCTGCCAGTCGAGTGCATCGGCGTACGGCACGACGCCCGCCTCGATCACTTCGATCGTGCGTTCTTCGGTCACGGTGTACTCATCCCGCTTCCCTCTTCACCTTTCCCTTTATCGCCCAGCGCGTGGCCAGTATCCCGAACGCGATGTTAAGGAGAAGCCAGACGATCATTCCCAAGACCCCGAAGAAACGGTCGAGCGGTGCCGCCAGGAAACCAATCAGGATTGCTCCCACGGCGGCCAACAGTGCGATCACGCCGCGCTGCCAGATGTTGTCGAGGTCAAAGCTGCGATACCAACCACACGCGCCGCCGACCCCGACGGCCGCGATGAGTCCCGCCAGCAATGGATCGGCGGCAGTCTCGCGATACCCCGACGGCTCGACCTCGCCGCGGAGAATGGAGGCGACGATCTGAGCGGCTGTGAGGCACGCGCCGCCGAACGCGACGCCGGCGCCGAGCGAACCAAGCCCGAGAGCCAGCGGATCCTTGGGTGGGATGGGGGGGGGGGGCGCCTTCATATGTGCAGCACACGGCCGAGCGAGTCGAGCGCGGCCTCACCGATCGCCTCGGACATCGTCGGGTGCGCGTGGATCGCGAGATCGACTTCTTCGACCGTGTATTCGTTCTCGCGGGCAACGGCCAGCTCGTGGATCATCTCGGACGCGTGCGCGCCCACGATATGCGCGCCGAGGATCTCGCCGTACTTCTTGTCCCGGAGGATCTTGACGAACCCTTCCGTCTCGCCGGTCCCGCGCGCGCGCCCGTTGGCGGAGAAGGGAAACCGCCCCGCCACGTAGTCGAGCTTCTTCTCCTTGCACTGATCTTCGGTCAGTCCGATGCTCGCTACCTCGGGGTGGCAATACGTCACGCTCGGCACGTTGTCGTACTTGATCGGGTGCGGCTTCTGGCCCGCGATGATTTCGGCGACGACGGAGCCCTCGCGGAAGCCCTTGTGAGCCAACATCGGCGGACCGGCGACGTCGCCGATCGCGTAATAGCCGGGCGCAGTCGTCTGGAGATTCTGGTCAACCTTGATGAACCCGCGATCGGTGAGCTGAATGCCGCAATCCTTGAGGCCGATGTTCTCGGTGTTCACGGCGCGACCCGCGGCCATGAGAACCGCGGCGGCGGTCACCTGCTTCTTCTCGCCGCCCGCTTCGATGTCGAGCGTCACTTTGTCCTTCCCAACGGTCGCCTTTGTGACCTTGGCGCCCGCGATCACGTCGATGCCGCGTTTGCGATAGCTCTTGGCCAGCGTGTCGGACGCTTCGGCGTCCTCGATTGGCAGGATGCGCGGCAGCGCTTCGATCAGCGTGATCTTCACGCCGAACGCCTGAAAGATGTCCGCGAACTCCATGCCGACCGCGCCCGCGCCGATGATCGCGAGGGATTCCGGCACACGCTCGAGCAACAGCGCTTCATCAGAGGAGATGACGGTCGTCTTGTTGATTTCGAGGCCGATCTGGGGAATGCCTTTGACACGGGAGCCCGTCGCGATCACGACGGCCTTCCTTGCCTCGAGCACGTCGCTGCCGACCTTCACTTTCCTGCCGGGCTGCACGACACCGGTTCCCTTCACGACGGTGATCTTGTGCTTCTTCATCAGGAACTCGACGCCCTTGGAGTTCTGATCGCTCACTCGCCGGGAACGCTTCATCGCGACGCCGTAATCGGTCTTCACGCCGCTCGCTTCGACGCCGAAATCCTTCGATTCCTTCAAGAGGCTGGCGATGTACGCGGAGTGGAGCAGCGCCTTGGTCGGAATGCAGCCGATGTTCACGCACACGCCGCCCAACTTCTCCTGCTCGACGACCGCCGTGCTCATGCCGAGTTGCGCGCTGCGAATGGCGCAGATGTAGCCCGCGGGGCCGCCGCCCAAAATGATCACATCGAAATTGGCCACGAATTATCCCGGTTCGTGTAAGTAGGGGCGCAGCATGCTGCGCCCCTACACCTCACAACAACATCGCCAACGGATTCTCCAACATCTGTTTCAGCGTCTTCAGGAACGCCGCTCCCGTCGCGCCATCGATCACGCGGTGGTCGCAGCTCATCGTCAACCGCAGCCGTCTCCGCACGCTGACCCGATCGCCGTCCGGCACCGCCTTCGGTGCGATGGTGCCGATCGCAACGATCCCCGCCTCGGGTGGATTGATCACGGCGGTGAACTGATCGATGTCGAACATCCCGAGATTCGAGACACTGAATGTGGAGCCTGTGTACTCCTCTGGCTTGAGGCGGCGGTTGCGCGCCTTCCCGGCCAGGTCGCGGGCCTCCGCGCCGATCTCGCTCAACGATTTCAGGTCCGCATTGCGAATCACCGGCGTGATGAGGCCGTCTTCGATGGCGACCGCCATGCCGATGTGCACTTCGTTCCAGTACCGAATGTGGTCTTCCTGGAACCAGGCGTTGCACGCCCGATGGTGCACCAACGCCAATGCGACCGCTTTGATGATGATGTCGTTGAACGAAATCTTTCCGCCCCCCCCGCTCCCTCCGCCCCCCCCCTCTTCACCGAGCTGCTTGTTGAGCGCCTCGCGAGCCTCGGCGGCGCGCTCCATGTCGATCTCGGTCGTGAGGAAGAAGTGCGGCACCGGCCCAAGCGAGGCCGCGAGCCGCTTGGCGATCGTCTTGCGGATCTGGGTGAGGGGGACGTCCTCGTACGGGACACCGGTGCGCGGTGCGCGGTCAGCGGTGCGCGGGCTAGCGGAGGCTGGAGCGGTCGCCGCCTGCACGGCCGGCGCACGCTCCACATCGCGTTTGACGACCCGACCGCCCGGACCGGAGCCCTGCACCAGTTTCAGGTCAACGCCCGCGTCCTTCGCCATTCGCTTCGCGAGTGGTGATGCCTTCACCCGCGTCGCGGCAGGCGGAGTGACGGGTGTCGACTGTGCCGGTGATGGAGGCGGCGCCGCAGCTCGAGGGGACATGGTTGGCGTCGGCGCAGGTTTGTCTTCCCGCGCACCATCGACCTTCTCACCAGGCTTCCCAATCCACGCGACGACGTTTCCGACGGGCACCGTGCTGCCTTCGGGTACGACGACTTTGATCAGCTGGCCATCCGCCCGCGCCACCAGCTCCATGATGGCTTTATCGGTTTCGACTTCGGCGAGCGTATCGCCCGACTTCACCGCGTCGCCTTCGTGCTTCGTCCACTTCACGAGTCGCCCTTCCTCCATCGTGGGCGAGAGTGCCTCCATGTGGACTTTGGTAGCCATCGGCGCTTACTCGAGGTACAGCACGCGCCGCGCGGCCGCGACGACCTTCTCGGGCGACGCCTTGGCCGCGCGCTCGAGCACCTTGTTGTACGGCATCGGCACGTCGGCCTGCGTGACGCGCTGCACCGGCGCATCGAGATCGTCGAACGCATCGCGCTGAATCAAGTCCACGATCTGCGCGCCAATGCCGGCGTGCGGCCAGCCCTCCTCTACGACGACCGCGCGGTTCGTCTTGGCGACCGACTCGAGAATCGCGGCTTCATCGAGCGGCCGCAGCGAGCGCAGGTCCAGGACTTCCGCGGAGACATTCTGTTCGGCGAGCTGCTCGGCGGCTTTGACGGCCACCGTCAGGGTTTTCGAGTGACAGACGAGCGTCACATCAGAGCCCTCGCGCTTGATGTCCGCGCGCCCGATCGGGACGATGTGCTCGCCATCGGGGACGTCGCCCTTGATGTTATACAGCATCTCGCCTTCGAGCACGATGACTGGATTGTTGTCCCGGATCGCCGACTTGAGGAGACCCTTGGCATCAGCGGGGGTCGCGGGCGCGACGACTTTCAGTCCGGGGATGTGCGAGAGCCAGCTGTCCCAGGCCTGTGAGTGTTGCGACGAGAGCTGCAGCGCGGCGCCATTGGGTCCGCGGAACACGATCGGCATGGGAATCTGGCCGCCGGACATGTAGAGCATCTTGGCGGCTGAATTGACGATTTGATCGAGCGCCAGCACCGCGAAGTTCCACGTCATGAACTCGATCACGGGCCTGAGACCACCCATCGCGGCGCCCACTCCGATGCCGGCAAAGCCCAATTCGGCAATCGGCGTGTCCACGATCCGCTGCGGCCCGAATTCTTCCAGCAGTCCCCGGCTCACCTTGTAGGCGCCCTGATAGACGCCGACCTCCTCGCCCATCAGGAAGACGTTGGGATCGCGCTGCATTTCTTCGCGCAGTGCCTGGTTCAACGCATCCCGATAGGTGAGCGTCGCCATCGCTCAGTCGACCAACACGTCGGTGAAGAGCTCGTCCGGTTCGGGATCGGGACTCTCGTCGGCGAATTTCACGGCCTCCTCGACTTCGGCATGGATCTCGGCATCCATCGCGTCGAGCGCCGCCTGATCGATCACGCCTTCCTCTTTCAGCCTCCCGGCGAGATGCGTGATGGGGTCGCGGGCCTTCTGTTCCTCCACTTCATCCTTGGTCCGGTAGACGCCGTGGAGGGGATCGGACATGGAGTGGCCCATGTAGCGATAGGTGCGGACTTCGAGCAGCGTCGGATGGCTGTGCTTGCGGGCCCGCTCGATTGCGCGCCGCGTCGCGTCGTAGACGGTCAGCACGTTCATCCCGTCGACCAGCTCCGCCGCCATGTCGTAGCTGCAGGCGTGCTCGACGATGTCGGTCACCGCCGCCACGCGCTCGAACGCGGTCCCCATGCCGTAGCGATTGTTCTCGCAGAGGAAAATCACCGGCAGTTTCCAAACCGACGCCATGTTCAGCGTCTCGTGAAACGCGCCGATGTTCACCGCGGCTTCGCCGAAGAAGCACACGCAGACCTGATCGCCGCCTTTGTACTTGATCGCGAAACCGAGTCCCGCCGCGAGCGGAATGTGGCCGCCGACGATCCCATGCCCGCCCATGAAACGGCGGTTCACGTCGAACAGATGCATCGAGCCGCCTTTGCCCTTCGAGCAGCCCGTGGCCTTGCCGAACAGCTCCGCCATCACTGCGTTCGGGGAGATGCCCTTGATGAGTGCCTGGCCATGCTCGCGGTACGAGGAGATGACGTAGTCGTCGTCACGCAACGCGGCCAGCGCCCCAACACCGACGGCCTCCTGCCCGATGTAGAGATGGCAGAAGCCACCAATCTTGCCGAGGGCGTACGCTTCCGCTGCCTTCTCCTCGAAGCGCCGGATCAGCAACATCTGCCGCAGCATCTTGACGTGCAGCTCGGCTTGCGTCGTGTCCTTGGGACTGCGGGCGGTAGCGGTCATGAGGTTGCTGCCTCGACTTGTTCCCAGGCGTGATAGCTGGAGCGCACCAGCGGTCCCGACTCGACATGACGGAAGCCGAGCGACATTCCGTAGCGCTTCAATTCGGTGAACTCATCGGGAGTGTACCAGCGCGCGATCGGCAGATGCTGCTCCGAAGGACGCAGGTATTGACCTAGTGTGATGATGTCGACGCCTTGGGCACGCAAATCGCGGATCGCGACGAGCAGCTCATCCCATTCCTCTCCCAGTCCGCAGATCACGCCGGATTTCGTAAGGAGGTCGGGGTTCATTTCCTTCGCGGTCCGCAATAGCTCGAGCGCGCGGGTGTAGCGGCCGCCCGGCCGCGCGATGCGATAGAGGCGGGCAATGGTCTCGAGGTTGTGATTGAGGATGTCGGGTCGCGCGGCGACAATGATGCGGAGTGCTTCGGGGTTGCCTTTGAAGTCAGGAATCAGCACCTCGATCGAGGTCGCGGGAAGCCGGCGACGAATTTCCGCGATACACGCGGCGAATACTTCTGCTCCCCCGTTCGGCAAGTCATCGCGATCCACGCTGGTGATGACGACGTGCTTGAGTTCCATCTGCGCGACTGCATCGGTCAGACGCTGGGGCTCGCCGACGTCCAGCGGAGCGGGAGTCCCATGCGCGACCGCGCAGTAGGCGCAATTCCGCGTGCAGACGTCCCCGAGGATCATGAACGTCGCGGCGCGGTGCTCCCAGCACTCCCCGATGTTGGGACAATGGGCTTCTTCACACACCGTATGCAGCCGCAGGTCCCGCATCATGTGCTTCAGGGTCAGGTAGTTCGGCCCGCCGGGCGCTTTGACCTTTAGCCAGGAGGGCTTACGCGCGCTCTCGCCCGCGGCGGGAGCAGGAGGTGGGGGCGGGGGCATGATCTGGACGAGCGGTGCAGCCATGGGAATCGAAGATAGTCGTAGCTAAGAACGCAGGGTAGCCCGTTTTTCAACCGGACGGTTGATCACCGCCATTGTTTTTCAGGTGCCGAAGTTTCTCCTCGATCTCGGCCGACGTGCTGAGCGTTCCGTCCGCGATGTCGGCAATCTCTTCCGCTTCCCGCCACTGCCGCTCCAACTCCTGGGCCTCTGCCTGCTCATCGACCGCCATTTCGAGCGCGAGCCGCCGCTCGGGACGAAGTGCTCGGAGCGTCGTCTGACGATACGCGACATCGCGGACGAGCCATTCGGGCCCGCCGACTTGATCCACTTCGCGTGCGGCATCCTCGGCGCGTTTGCCGCCACGGCGAATCACGTTCAGGTACGGCAATCCTTGCCTCAGCACCTGAATCGCCGCGGTACCGGTGAGCTGCGCGCCCTCCTGGCGACAGCGCGGGCAGCTCAGCAGCACCGCCATGTCGGCGTGCGCGTCCGGAACCACGCGCGCGTGTTGCACGTGACGGGCGCGGAGCTCCATCACGCTGCCGCAATGCGCGCAAATGGGTGCCTCGATCATCGAGACTTTGCGACTGCCAAGCAGGCGGAGATAGAACCAATCGACGGCGCGATGGACGTTCCACACGACCAGGCCGAAGCCACCACCCGCCGCCACGTTCGCAGCGATACCGAGGCCGATCGCGGCGACGGTCAGGGGCACAACGACTTTCATGCGCTCGCGCTGGCGGTTCCGCAAGCGCTCGCCGTAGCGCCAGGTGGCGAGCTCTACACGTGGCGGTTTACCGACGCGCACGAGGTCATATCGCTGCCAGCGAATCAGCGAGACTTGCGCGGTGGACGCCGCCACGCGGCCGAGGCTCGCCACGCGGGCGACGGCCTCGATTCGCTCCAACCGATCATCGAATGGTGTGAGATTCCAACGACTGCAGCGCGGGCAAACGACCCACAACCGGCCCTTCCACTCGTCAAATGCAATCCGACGGCCCACCCCCAGACCGGATGGACCGCCGTCGCCGTCGAACGACGCGTTGCAGAAGGCACAAGTACGAAACACGACGCTACAATGCTGAAGACAGTTAGGAAGTAAAGCGTTCCGGGGCGAGAGAAGCAATCTCTATCTCGGATGTTCCTGTCGTCACGAGGCTTGCAATGATCTCGCCGGTCAGGGCGGCCAACAAAACGCCGTTGCGCCCATGTCCGGTCGCATACCACAGGCCTCTCACATCCGGATCGGCGCCGACGATCGGACGGCCATCCGGCGTCACGGGCCGCAGGCCCGCCCAGCTGCGCATGGGCCCGCGGGAGGCGAGCGCGGGAAACAGTCGCGTGGCATTTGCGAGGATGTCCTCGAGCCCTGAGTCGGTGACACTGTGGTCGAATCCAACGTGTTCCATCGTGCTGCCCATGAGCGCTTCGCCGTCTCGCGCGACAACATATCCGTGATCGTAGTACAGGATCGCGCGCGGCACGCCGGCGGGCCATGGCAGCGCCGCCATTTGCCCGCGAACCGGTTCAACCGGTAAGGCGCGCGGGAGATGCTCGATGCGAGGCGA
Organism: Gemmatimonadales bacterium; assembly: GCA_035299765.1. Classification (GTDB taxonomy): domain Bacteria; phylum Gemmatimonadota; class Gemmatimonadetes; order Gemmatimonadales; family GWC2-71-9; genus 20CM-2-65-7. The sequence continues at coordinate 62,804 of DATGVZ010000101.1, read as the reverse complement.
CCAGGCTCCGGCGGCGATGATGACGTGCTCAGCTTTTATCTTGCCTGCGGACGTTTCCACCGCCGTCGCACGCCCGAGGATGGTGTTGATCCGCTGCACGCGCGCTGCGACCACGACCACGCCGCGGCGCTTCGCATCGGCGAGCAGCGCGCGCGCGAGCTGGGGCGCGTGCACTGCACCGTCTTCGGGCGCGAACAGCGCGCCCAGACAGGGTGCCGCCGCGGGAAAGCGCTCGGCGACATCGCGGGCCTCGAGCCAATCGCAGCGCAGTCCGGCCTGTCTCTGGTGGGCGACCGCATCCCGCAGGCGCTCCGCCTCCGATTCGTCGAATGCCAGGGACGCGATCCCCTCGCGCCACAGCCCGATATCGATGCCGGTGGTTTCGATTAGTGAGGCGGCGAGGCTTCCATAGAGGTCGCGGCCCCGCAGGCCCAACGCGCGGAGCGACTCGTCCGTCCGTTCGATTTGCGCGCCGAGGATGCCGGCCGACGCGGCTGAGGCGGCGGCGGGTTCGGGGCCGGGTTCGCAGATTGCTACGCGGAGTCCGGCAAGCGCGGCAGCGCGGGCGCACGCCGCACCGATGATTCCCCCTCCCGCGACCAGCACTTCACTCGACGAAACTTTGTGCGACATTTAGGCGTACGCAGCACACGCACCGGACACCACGGAGGGCATCATGTTCCGGAGCATTTTGGGGTTCGCACTTCTCGCCATTGTCGCGTGGTTCGGCCTCCAGCTGATTTTCGGGATCCTTGGCAGCCTAGTCGGTCTCGCGGTGACCGTGCTCTGGCTCGCTGTCATCGGGTTTTTCTTCTATCTGGCGTTGCGGCTCATCAGCCCGCGCACGGCCGATCGCATCCGCGACATGATCAAGGGCCGGCCTGCCGACGCCTCTTAGGGCTCCAACCGGGCCAGTACGGCCCACGCCAACAACGGAAACAAAATCTCGTGGTGGCCGGTGAGCTGAATGCCGCGGCCACCCGCGAGCGTCGGTCGCTCGACGACGTTCACCCGCGGGCGGTAGTGGCGCTGCATGTCGCAATCGCACGCGGTGAAATTCTTGGGCTGCCCACCGTTCAGATTGCGCGCGACGGTCAGCGCCTTGAGAAACACTTCAGGCATGATCACCGCGCTGCCGAGATTCAGGACCACGCCACCGTCGTCGAGATCGGGCACCGCACCCGCGAGGCGCTTGAAATCGCGATGACTCGTGGCGCCCAGAGCCGCGCCATCGGCCGTGGGATGTTGGTGAATGATCTCAGCGCCGATCGCTGCGTGGACGGTCACCGGAATTCCCAACTCAGCAGAGGCGAGCAACACCGAGGCATCGCGACCCGGTAAGTCTTTTCGCGCGCCGAGGTATGCGGCGAGCGCCTCGCCCGCACCCTGCTGCGTCTTCGCACCCCGCGCGATCGCCGCGTTCATCTCCCGGCCGGTCTCCTCCGCCATGCCGAACGTCCCATCGCCGAGGCCGGCTGCCACGTCTTCGCTGGTACCGCCGTAGGCGGCGAGTTCGAAGTCGTGAATGGCGGCGCTGCCGTTCATCGCGACGATCGTGATCGCGCGTCGCCGCATCAGCGCGATCAAGAGCGGGCCGAGACCGACTTTGATGACGTGCCCGCCAAGCATCGCGAGGACCCCGCGGCCACGTCCCGGGGCCGCGGCGATCTGGTCAACGACATAGCGAAAGTCCTGCGCGGCGAGGACTTTTGGCAACGCGTCGATGAAGGCCTTAAACGAGCGATCAGATGGCAACGGCGGCTGGGCTAGTAGTGAGGCGTCGACTTTGTTGGAGCGTTTGGCGATGGGGACTGTCTTAAGGCGGGAGAAATCGGCTTCGCGGTAATCGGTCATTCCTGTCCTCCCGCAGGTACGACGTACTCCTTGAGCTTCAGCGTGACCTGACCGAACGAGAAGTTCGACTGGATCGCGAGCACGAGGCGTTGTGGGTCGTCCGAAAGCCAGATGTGCGTCTCGGATTTTTCCGCGAAGATCCCGCGGCCCTGGGGAATGTTGGGCCGAACAACCAGCGCTCGCCACTTTTTGCCGGCCACTTTGACATTATCGTACCCCAGGACCTCGATGATCACGGGGTTGCGGTCGGGGCGAAAGTAGCGCGCATACTCGTATCGCTTCCCGACTTCGAGCGGCACGGTCCGAATCCAGTACAGAAAGGCGGCGTCATCGAGCGGCTCGAGCACCGTCGCGAACGTCGTGTCGCGCCCCTCCTCCCGATAGAAACCAGAGTCCGGAAAGATCTCGAACCGGTGCTCGCGGTGCGTGCCGCGCTCATCCTGGATGGACCAGTAGCGACGCGAGCGGAAGTCGTAGCGTCCCACCCACGATTCGATTGTCTGATCCAGGTGGTACCAGAGCGCGCCCCCGCTGATACGAAAACGGATGTGCACGGTCTCGGTGTTATGGACGGTGTCGATGCCAACGACTTCCATCGCGGCGTTCCCGACACTGAAGATCCCATATTTCGCGCTATAGGTCAGCCGCTCTCCGACGGGGAACGGCACGGCCGGAGCGACGCGAATCACCGCTTGAACCGTCGATGACGAAGCGGACGAACCGGAGTTCGTGAGGACGCCGGTGCATACCGTGTCTTGGCCCGCGAGCGGACGACTTGCTCCCGCTGCCAACAGCGCGAGCGCGACGACTAGCGCGCTCTTGCGCGCGGCGCTGATCAAGCCCCGCGAGCGCCACACATCGATCAACTGCTGCCAGGCTTTCGTCCGGGACGGTCGCTGCCTGCGGTCGTAGCGCGCCGCGCTGGGGACCATCTCCACGCGCCTGGCAAACGCGCCCAGGCGTGCCAGTAACTCTGCGTTCGCGGCCCATCCTTCGGTGGTCAGCAGCGGAGCCTTCTCCCCGCCGCGGGTCGCCTGGCGCAGCACGATCAACCGCAGCGCGACAAATCCCGAAATGGAATCCTTGATCCCGCCGCCGACCCGCACCAGGCGGGGCGCCCACTGTCTCGCCCATCGCTCCGGCCAGCGCGCCCCCATCGTCCGATCCTGCTCGGCCACCACGAGATCGGCGCCGGATTCGAGGCGCTTCACCATCTCTTCCATGGTCTCCGGGGCGTGTACGAAATCGGCATGCAGGGTGATGGCGCAGTCGCGTTTCGGCCGGTCGGTGCGCTGCAACGCCAGCCGCAGCAGCTCTTCCAGACTGCGTGCGTAACCCTCCTGCGAGCGGTGCTTGACGACGGTGAGCGGTAGGACGCGCGCGTAGGTCGCAAGCAACTCCGCGGTACCGTCTGTTGACGCATCGTCGCACGCGATGATCTGGTATTCACGCTCAAACGCGGTGAAGACCTGCCGGACCTTCCAGAGGACCAGGCCGACGGTGCTCGCCTCGTTGCGAACCGGCACGCAGACGTAAATCATGGCCCTGCAATCTAGGAGAGTGCCTGATAGACGTCCAAGACGCCGTCCGCCATCGCGCGTGCGCTGAATCGTGGAGGGAAGGGCGGGGGCACCTGGACCGGCCGGCGCAGCACGTCGACGACCTTCTGCGCCAACGCGTCGGCACTGCCCACCGGAACCAGCACGTCGGCGGGCAGGATCTCCGGAATCCCTCCGGCTGCGGTCGCGACGACCGGCCGGCCGAGCGCCAGCGCGTTCAGGATGACGCTGCCCAGGCCTTCCTCCTTGGAGGACATCACGAAGACGTTCGCTTCCGCGATAAGCGCCTCGACGCGCTCGACGTACCCCACGAGATGCACGCGGTCCTGGAGCTCGAGACGCGCGATTTCGGCTTCGATCGCGGCGCGCAGCGGTCCCTCACCCGCGATGATCCAATGGAGGCCCGGTTCCAGCCGGCGCGCGTAGTGAGCGGCTCGGACGAGGGTTCGCTGATCCTTGTGATCGACGAGCGCCGCCGCATTCACGGCGAGTGGGGTCTTGGCCGAGAGTCCCAGCTGGCTGCGCGTATCGAGCGGCGGAGTGGCTGCACGGCGGGTCTCGTCGGGGTCGATGCCGTCCGGCACAACCGTGATCGCGTCAGCCGCGATGCCGTCGCCGATGAGGATCTGCTTGACGGCGCCTGACACGGCGATGATGCGATCGGGACGCCGCCACGCGCCGAAGCGTCCCACGTGAAAATCAACGCGCCGCGTGGCGACGAGTGTCCGGTCCATCGCGACCGTCGCGGCGAGCGTCAGCGCATGGCTGTCGTGGACGTGAATGACATCCGGCTGAAAGGCCGTGATCGTCCGCCGCAGATGCCACCACGCCCGCGGGTCGAGCCCGATCTCCCAGGCGGTACTGCGGACCGTCACGCCGTCTCCGGTCACGCGTCGGGCCAATTCGCTGCTCTGTCGGGTGACGAGAATCTGCTCGAGCCCAGTTACGCGGCTGAGCTCACGAGTGAGTAACCAGACCTGATTCTGCCCGCCGCGCCATTCACGGCCGGAGTCAACCTGCAAGACCCGCATTAGCCTTGACGACTCCGGCGAGCACGCGACGCAGCGCATCGAGTTTGAATGGCTTCTGAAGGAAGGGGCGGCCGAGCTCTTCGAGGAATTGCAACGTGTCGCCGCGGACGGTATCGCCGGTGGCGAAAATGATCCGGTCGGCGACGGTCGGATGCATGCGCGCGAGCGTGTGAAACATCTCGCGCCCGCCGAGGCGGGGCATGCGCAGATCGCAGATGATCAGGTCGAACGGCTGCATGAGCGCGCGCTTCAACGCCTGGCTGCCGTCACGCGCGAGCACGACCTCGTGGCCCCAGCTCTCGAGTGTTGCCTGCATGTAGTGAAGGATGTGCGGCTCGTCATCGACGACGAGGACGCGCAGCCGCTCGGGCCGTTCTGCCGCCACCGCCGTCACCGAGGGCTCAGGCTCTCCCGCTCCCGGTCGCGCCGGGCTTAGTCCCCTGCGTTCGCCCGCCGGCAGCTCGACCGTGAACGTCGCGCCCCGGCCGCTTCCCGCGCCTCCCGGGTCCAAGGACATGCTGCCGCCATGCTCTTTCACGATGCCGAGACAGATGGAAAGTCCGAGACCGGTGCCTGCGCCTTCGGACTTCGTGCTGAAGAATGGCTCGAACACGCGCTGTGCGAGCGCCTCGGGAATTCCGGGACCGTTGTCCGCGATGCTGACGGAGATGCCATCCGGTTGGCACTGAGTGACGATCTGAATGCGTCCACCAGCTTGGGGACGGGCGCCCGCGATCGCCTGGGCGCCGTTGTTGATGATGTTCACGAATACTTGCTTGATCTGGTTTGCATGGACCTCGACTTCCGGCAGGCCCGGCTCGAACTCGAGCGTCAGCTCGATGCGGCCCGCGAGCAGCTGATTCCGGAGCAGTTGGTGCGTGGACTCGAGAATCGGCCGGATCGATTGCAGCTGCCGTTCGCCTTCCTGGCGACGCGCGAACGAGAGCAGGTTGCGTACGATCGCCGAGGCGCGCTCCGCCTCCTGACGAATCACCGCCAACGGCTCGGCCAATCGCGGCGGCACGTCGGACGCCTCGCTTAATAGGTCCGAAAAGCCGACGACGGAGGCCAGCGGATTGTTGAGGTCGTGCGCGACGCCCGCGATGAGCTGACCGATCGCCGACATCTTTTCCGATTGCAGCAGCTGCTCCTGTAAGCGCCGCTTCTCCGTCTGATCCTCGAACAGCAGCACGCCGGCACCAGGATCGTCCGTGGGGATCGCCGTGACCAGAAGCACGCGTTCGCCGGCGCGAACCTCGACTCCGTCGCCAGGGGCTGCCAGCAGCCGGGCAACAGGCTCGGCCCACGCCGGCGGGAGGAGCGTGAGCCAGGGGCGACCCGGCAGCGCCGTGACCGGCAGTTTGATCAGCTCCGCAAACATGCGATTCGCACGGCGCACCGTGCCTTGCGTGTCCACGTAGCAAATCGCGTGATTGAACGCGTCTACGGTCTGCTCCCACTCGCGCTTGCCGCTCGAGAGCATTTCGACGAGCCGCGCGTTTTCGAGCGCGATGCTGGCCTGGGCGAGCACGGCGCGCGCGAACATGAGGGCGCTGTCATCGAGTGCGTTGCTGCGCTCGCCTTCGAGCGCAACGGCGCCGATGGTTCGCGAGCCCGCGACGATGGGCACGCCCAGCCAGCTCGCAGGGATGGGGCGGTCCGCGGTTGCACCCAGCTCGGCCGCGCGCCCCGCCACGCGATCGGGAAAGACGAGCGGGCCGCGCCTCAACGCCAGCTGCAGGAGCGGCTCGTCGGTGGTCGCGGGACGCGGCCCATTGTGATAGGCGACGGTCAGCCGGTTGGTGTCGAGGTCGAGGAGCAGCACCGACAGGCGGCCCGGAGCGAGCTGCTCGGTAAGCGCGCGCGCCACGACTTCGACGATCGTGGTGGGCCGAAACGCCCCCGCCAGCTCCTGCGAGAGTGTCGTGAGACGGCTCAGCACCTCGGCAACCGAGGCTTTCATCGCGCCTCGTCGAGGAAGCGGGTCGGGACGCGCGTCGCGGCATCGACGAGCGCCTCCGCCGACTTGATGAAGCGGACGACGATCGGCAGCGATCCCTGCAGCGCGACCTTGCGCTGCATGATGCCGGCAATCGGGCCGAGCTCCTTTTTGATGATCTGCTTCCAAAAGCGATATTCGGCCGTCAGCACGAAGGCAGCTTTTTGCGCCTCCGCGCGGGTGACGACGCGCGCGTCCCGGCAGACACCGCGGTCGAGATCGAGCCAGATGCCCACGTCCTCCGGCACGCCGATCAGTGGATTCGCGGGAACTACCAATGCCACGGGACCATGCGTCCACTCGGCGGACGCTTGCCGGTAGTCCTCACTCGCACTGATCGCCGCCCCGTAGGCGGCCACCCACTCCGCTGACGGGAAGGAATGTGCGGCGGTCGTCACGCGACGGCCCGCGCGAATCCGTCGAACAGGGCGCGTTCGGTCAGATCCTCAGGATGCCACTGCACCGCCAGCATCCAGGGCGCGTTTGCCTCGATCGGTTCGGCTGCTTCGATGACGCCATCGTCCGCCCACGCCACGGCCGTGAGCCCCGGCGCCAGATCACGGATTGCCTGATGATGTCGGCTGTTCACCATTGCCGTGCCCGTGCCGAGTGTGCGCTCGAGTAGCGAACCGGCCTGTACACGCACCGGGTGACTGCCCTTCTCGTCGCTGTGTGCCACGGGGCTCGGGCGCTCGCTCTCCAGGTCCTGATACAGCGTACCGCCCAGTGCGACGTTGAGGATTTGGATGCCGCGGCAGATCGCGAGAATCGGGAGGCGACGCTTGCGCGCCGCCTCGATGAGGGCGACCTCCGCCGCGTCGCGGTCCGCGTCGACCTCGCCCAGGCGCGGGTGCGGAGACGCGCCGTAGCGTTGCGGGGCGACGTCCTCACCGCCGGTGAGAACCAGTCCGCGGACGCTCTGGAGTGCGGCGGCTGCGCGATCGGGGGCGATCATCGTCGGAATCGCGAGCGGCACGAGCCCGGAGCGTTCCAGAGCGTGCACGTACGCCGTGTTCAGAGTCACGCGCTCGCGACCATCCACCGATCGACGGGGCGCCGTGACTGCGACGGGCGCCGGCGTCACGACGTCGCGGACGCGGGACCGAAGAGAGGGCAGCGAGGGTTGCTGACGCTCGACCAGTCGAGGCGCACACCGTACAGGTTCAGCGCGTTGCTGCCGCCGATGATCGTGCCGATATGCGGGTGATTGACGGGCTCCGTGCCGTTGACGACGAGAACTCCCATGGCGCGTTGCGACGTGTCGTCCACGACAAGCACCCCGTAGCCCTGCGGTGGGAAGCCGGGACCCCGGTATTGCATCGAGAGACGGCCTTCCGCGTCACGACCCACGATCACCGCGGCTTCGCCCGTCTTCTGTTGCACGACCAGCGCCGGCAACGAATCGGGAAGGCCCCGCGGGGGATCGGTGATGACGGCGCGCGCGTTGGCCAGCTGCTGCGTGATCAGGGATGGACCGGCAATGAGCGCGATACCGCACGTGGGAGAGCCGCCGCTGCTGCGTCCACAGGCGGCGGCAGCCGCGAGTCCCATGCACAGGAGAGCAAAACCGCGAATCATGGGCTGCAATGTAACGCTAATGCGCCCAGACAGCCGTGAGTGTAACCGTACGCACGGGTGCCAGCGTCTCAGGGACTAGGTTGTAGATGTAATTCAGCGCGTTCGCGACGAGCAGCCGGAATTCGACTGGTCCCCGAGACCAACCGGCGCGCAAATCCAGCACCTTCACAGGCACCCGCCGCGGATCGACGAACCCCTCCAGCTCGATGCGCTCGGGCCGGCTGGCGAAGCGGAAGTCGGCACCGACGTCCAGATCGCCGACAGCGTAGTCGGCGCCGAGCGTGAGCAGATGCCGGGGACGAAACGCGAGCGGTCCCGTGGTGGAGTCGCCGGCCAGACGGCGACGCGTCGAGAGATAGGTGTAGCCGAGCGTCGTGATCAGACGAGGAATCGGCGCGCCTATGATGGTGGCGTCCACACCGGCGAGCCGGGCGCGCACCACGTTTTGGAGCTGAATGGTGTCGGAGGGAGTCAGCAGCGCCGGCTCGATCAGATCGTGCGCTTCGGTCCAAAAGAGAGCGGCGTCGAGCCGGAGAAAGCGCAGCAGCAGTCCCGTGGTGTGCCCGACCTCGAAGGACCAGGCGGTCTCGGGCCGCAGATTGGGATTCGGGATGACCTCGAATCCGAGCGCGAAGGTATGCACGAACCGCTCGGCTATCGTGGGCGCGCGGAAACCGCGGCCGATTGATGCGCGCAAGACTCCGCCGTCGTGTCCCCGACCGTCGGTGGGAATCGTCACCCCAATGCGCGGGCTCGCGACCGCCGTGAGCGAGCCGCCGTCCACGGCGAGAAAATCGAGCCGCGCCCCGCCGCTGACGCGCGCGTTGCCCATCTGTTGCTCGCTTTGGCCGTACGCCGCGAGCTCCGCCTGCGTGTGGCTGCCGAAGATGTCGCTCGTAACGCGCGAGAACGTGACCTCACCGCCGACCAGCACCGAGCGGTTCGAATCCGGGTGTGCCTCGATACGCGCTTCCGTTCCGAAGCGATCGCCGACGCCGTACTCGGTCGTGCTGCGAATGTCGGTGAAATGTGTCCGCAGCCAGGAACCGCGGGCCTGCCAGGCGAACTGCGGGGACAACGTGCTGCGGATTTGCGCCGCGATGTAGCCCTTCCGCGAGTCGGTACGCGCGCCTCGTTCCGTCGTATCGATCTTGAAGGGCTGAAACACCTGGCCGCGGTCATCGCATTTGCCGCGTTTGCACCAGCTCAGCGGCACGTCATACCGATTCACCGCCCACGCACCCGAGATATCGACGCGCACGCCAGGCGACGGCTCCCAGCGGGTCTTTCCCGCCATATGGAAGTGATCGTCGTTGTCCTGCTGGCGATACCCGTCGGAGTGGCGGTCGCCCAGCGCGATTCTGCCGCCGGCCACGTCGTTGCCGTACGACGCCGATAGATCGGCGCCGCCTTGCAGTCCCGGACTGCCGCGAAACTGCCAGATCGCGTATGGCGGATCGGCGTACACTCCGCCCGTGAATCGCAAGCGGCTATGCCAGCCGTTGGGTACGTCGCGCGTCGTCACATTCACCACGCCACCCAGCGCCGCCGATCCGTACAGCGCCGAACCGGCACCTTTCAGGATGTCCACGCTTTCGATCTCGTCGACGGCGAGCAGGTCCCAATCGATCCCGCCGCGATCGCCTTGATTCATCGGCACACCGTCGACGGTCAGCAACACGCGCGAGTTCAGCCCCTGGATGTATCCCGTCGAGCCACGAATGTTGATCTGCCCGTTCACGAACTGAATACCGGGCACATGATCGACCGCTTCATCCACGGTGTTCACCGCGCGGCGATCGAGGTCCCGCTCGCTGACCTGCGCGACGCTCGTGGCTGGACGCTCGCCAAAATGCGGCAGCTTCTCGATGACCGTGGAAACAGGTGCTAGGGTGAGCGGCGAGAATCTGAGCTGGAAGTCGACACTCGCCGAATCCGCGGATATCGCGACGACGGTATCGACGCCCGCGTACCCGACTGCATCCACCCGGACGTGAACTGTCCCGGTGGACACTTGGGCGAGGCGATAGCGGCCGCTCGCGTCCGTACGTGTGAACAGCGTCGTCCCGCGGACACCGACCTGCGCGTGGCCGATGGGAGCGCCTTGGTCATCGCGCACGGTGCCGTGCAGCCCCGCGCCACCGGAGCCCTGCGCCGCGAGTGCTGCGGCCGACAGGGCGAGCGCCAGCAGCAGCGCTATTGTGCCGTGCACGTGACGAAATCCGTTGCCGGGCGGAGGCTATCGAGATGGGCGACGAAGTTGACGTCGCCCGCGGCGGCGCCCTTCGGTACGGTCACGACACCGGGCTGCGACGTGTCGGCGGGATTGCGGTAATAACCGGCGACGCGGAGCAGTGCGGTGTCGGCCGGTGACACGTGCAGCATCCCGACTTTCTTCCAGACCGCGACGACCCAATGGTACGTGCCAGGATCGAGCGCCATACTATATGCGGCCGCAGAATCGGTGTAGGGGACCGAGCCGGGGATGACGGGTCGACGGTTATTGATCAGATCGTTGCACGTCTGCGGAAACGTAAGGTACGCAGCGACGAAGACGGCATCGGTGCTATCGGGAATGCTGCCGCGGAAGTGGATGGTGCCGCATAGCCCGATCAAGCCGCGCGCGCAGATCGGTTCGGGTGCGAGCCCGCCGTCGCATGCCGTCACCCAGCCGGCTATCAACACCACCACCGCGCCAACCCGGAACACGGCCCGGAGCATTCCAGCAATTTGGGACCGGCCGGGAGTGCGTCAACTTGACCGAGGTTTTCCGCGGGAATAACGTTTCACCTTACTATGCCCCTCTACGAGTACCGCTGCACGGCCTGCGACGAACGGTTCTCACGGACGGAATCGATGGCGGAGCATGCCGCGAGGCCGCGTCCGGTGTGTCCGTCCTGTAAGTCCCGCGCCGTGGAGCCTGTCTTCTCCGACTTCTTCGCGAAGACCGTCCGGAAGAGCTGAGCGAGCGACCGCCTGTTTGAGCGTCTGCGGGACGCGTTTCGCGCCGCCCTCGATGCGGCCTCGGGTCCGGCTGACCTGCGCGCCCTCGCGCGCCAGATGCGCGAGGCGGTGGTCGAAGCCAAAGTCGCGGTGGCGGAGATTCAGGATGCCGTCACGCGCACCGAACGCGAGCTCGGCGCCGAGCGCCAGCGGCTTGCGGATGCAGAGCGGCGCGGACGCCTGGCCGGAGAGATCCAGGATCAGGAGACGATGACCGTCGCGGAGCGCTTCGCCGCCAAGCATCGCGAGCGCGTCGGCGTGCTCGAGCGTAAGTTGGCGGCGCAGCGCGAAGAGCTGGCGCTCGCGGAGCGCGAGTTGACGGACATGCAGGCGCAGCTGCGCAGCGCCGAGCGCGAACGGCCGGCGATGGAAGGCGAGCGCAGCTCGGAAAAGGCATGGCGTGACGTGCAAAGCGGAGGCGGCGCGCGCCCTGGAATGGATCTTCAGGACGAATTGCTGAAATCGGACCTGGACCGCGCGGCGAGGGAAGCGGCCGCGGCGCGCCAGCTCGAAGAGCTCAAGAAGAAAATGAGAAAGGAATAACCCTTGCTTCTCTGCACACTCGCGATCCTCGCTCAGCAGCCTGTCTCTCCTGCCCCTCCCGATCTTCTCAAGCGCGCCCACACCTACAGCATCGTGGCCTACGATTCCGCGACCGGGGATCTCGGCATCGCCGTGCAGTCGAAGTTCCCGAACGTGGGCGGTCTGGTCCCGTGGGCGAAGGCGGGCGTCGGCGCCGTCGCAACGCAGTCGCTCAGCAACACCGATTACGGCGAGAAGGGACTGGAGCTGATCGCGCGAGGCGCGTCGGCCCCGGAAGCGATGCGCATCATCATGCGGAGCGACACACGGCCGTCGCAGCGGCAGGTGGGTATGGTCGACGCGCGCGGCAACGCGGCCAGCTGGACCGGCGACTCGACGTTCGACTGGGCAGGTGGACGCATTGGTGGCGGCGCCGTCGGCGGCAAAGGGCAATTGATCACGGGCCATGGCTACGCCGCGCAGGCCAACATCATGGTTTCCGACGCGACGGTCCGGAACCTGGCGGAGACGTTTGAGCGCAGTCGCGGCTCGCTCGCCGACCGGCTGTTGGCGGCGCTGGTCGCGGGACAGGCGGGAGGTGGCGACCGGCGCGGGATGCAATCTGCGGCGCTGCTCGTCGTGCGGGCCGGCGCCGGCTATCTCGGCGCGACTGATCGGTATATCGATATCCGTGTCTACGACGCGCCCGATCCGATCAAGGAGCTGCAGCGGTTGTACGCGCTCCATAAGCTGTACTTCTTCACGACCGATCCCGCCGATCTCGTTTCCATCACGCCGGCGCTGCAAAAAGAGCTCGAAGCGATTCTGCTCGTCGAGCCCGTGAATCAGCCACAGAAGTGGCTCGCCGCGCCGCAGCCGACTCTCAACGAGACGTTTCTCACGGCGCTCGCCAACTTCATGTACTGGGAGAACTACGACGTACGTGTGCGAATGGATGGGAAGATTGATCGGGTTGTGTTAGAGGACGTTCGCAAGAACCGGAAGGCGGTGCGCGGTGGTCGGTGAGCGAGGGGGGCGAGAGTTATCATGGACGTGAAACGCGGCCGGATGGTGTTCCTGGGTTACGGCAAGTACTGGCGCTCGGACCGAATCCTCGGGCTGATGCCGATCGAAGAGGGCCGCGGACCGGGACAGCGCACCAATGTCTTCATCGAGGGACGGACGGAGCCGATCATCGCGTCGCGCACGGAGGACAGCATCCTCGAGGATATGGGCGCGACCGACGCGAGCTTTCAGCTCGAGGCGCTGCGTGACGCGACCCGCGAGCTGCTCGAGGCGTTCCACGAATTCTCGCCCGTGCTGCGGCGTGCCCTGCACAACGAGCATCACTTTGATGTAGAGAAATGGGAGCAGCGGATGGGCACGTTGCTGAGACCGATCGAGCATCCCGATTCCGCGAATCAAGACGACCTGTTCGACTGACGAGGCACCGACATGACGCAGCCGGTTCAGACGGCAGTTTCCTCGCAAGCCGATCGGGGATGGTTCGGTCATCCGCGCGGTCTGTCGACGCTGTTTTTCACCGAGATGTGGGAGCGCTTCAGCTTCTACGGCTTGCGCGCCTTGCTCGTGCTGTACATGACCGCGGCGGTCACGCAGGGCGGTCTCGCATTTCCAACGGACAAGGCGACGTCCATCGTCGGCTGGTACGGGTTTGGCGTCTACGCCGCGGCGATTCCCGGCGGTTGGATCGCGGACCGCTTTCTCGGTCAGTTTCGCAGCGTGTTCATCGGCGGGGTCATCATCGCCCTTGGACACTTCAGCATGGCGCTTCCGAGCGTCACGACCTTCTATCTCGGATTAGCGCTGATCGTGATGGGGACAGGTCTCCTGAAGCCGAACATCAGCACGATGGTCGGATCGTTGTACGACAAGGATGATGAACGGCGGGACGCGGGGTTTTCGATCTTCTACATGGGGATCAATGTCGGCGCGTTTGTCGCGCCCCTCATCGTAGGTACGCTGGGCCAGCGCGTTGACTGGCACATCGGATTTGGCTGCGCCGGTATCGGGATGACGCTCGGACTGATCCAATACGTTGTGGGGAAGCGCCGCCTCCTGCCAGCACTTGAACGGCTGGGGCAATCCGAGGTGCAGTCCGCGGGGACCTCCGAGCCCTGGTGGCGTTTTACTCGCGAGGAATGGGGACGGGTTGCCGCAATTGCCGTGTTATTCGTGTTCTCGTGCATTTTCTGGGGAGCGTTCGAGCAAGCAGCTTCAAGCCTGAACCTCTTTGCCGACCGGCTCACCAGTAACCGGGTGTTCGGTTTTGTATTCCCCTCGACGTGGTATCAGTCGCTGAACTCGATGTTCATGATCTTCGGCCTCGCCCCACTGCTCGCCTGGCTCTGGATCCGCCTCGGCCCCCGGCAACCCTCCAGTCCCGTGAAATTCGCGTTGGGACTCATTTTTGCCGGCCTCGGCTTCGCATTGCTCATACCTGCGGCGAACATGGCCCAGCAACAGGGGATCCTGGTGAGCCCCTGGTGGCTCGTCGGCGTCTACTTCCTGCACACCATCGGCGAGCTGTGCCTGAGTCCGGTCGGTCTCTCGATCGTCACGAAACTCGCGCCGCGGCGAATCGTGGGCGCCATGATGGGAGTCTGGTTCCTCTCGATAGCCGTGGGGAATAAGCTCGCGGGTTGGGCCTCCGGGTACTTCGATCGCTTCCCGTTGCCGCAGCTCTTTGGCGCGGTCGCGCTCACGACGTTCGTTGCGGCAGTGGTCCTGCTCATGCTCACCCGACCGATCAAGAAGCTGATGGGCGGAGTGCGCTAACCCTTCATCGGCTCTTCGGCAAAGTGACACGCCGCCAAATGCCCGCTCTGCAGCGGCACCTCACGGAGCGGCGGTACCTCCGTCCGACAGCGCTCGTTCTTCTTCGGATGCGGACAACGCGGGTGAAACGGACATCCTGAGGGCGGATGAGAGGGTGATGGAATGTCGCCGGACAGCACAATCCGTCGCTTGGTCGCTCGTGGATCCGGCTCGGGGACCGCTGACAGGAGCGCCCGCGTGTACGGATGCCGCGGCAGCGCGTAGATGTCCGCGGCCGGCGCGCGCTCCACGATTTTGCCGAGGTACATCACTGCGACGGTGTCGGCGATGTGGCGCACGACCGCGAGATCATGCGCGATGAACAGATACGTAAGCCGCCGGCGCGATTGCAGATCGGCGAGGAGATTGAGCACCTGCGCCTGCACCGAGACGTCCAGCGCGCTCACCGGCTCGTCGCAGACGACGAACCGCGGCTCGACCGACAAGGCGCGCGCGATGCCGACGCGCTGGCGCTGCCCACCTGATAGCTCGTGCGGGTAGCACTTGGCGAATGCCGGATCAAGGCCGACTTCCTCGAGCAGCGACGAGACCTCGCCGCTCAGATGATGAATCTGGAGCGGCTCGCGTAGCGTTTCGCCGACCGTCATGCGCGGATTGAGGGAGCTGTAGGGATCCTGGAAGACGATCTGCATCCTGCGCCGCAGCCCTCGCAGTCGCCCACCGTCGAGCGCGAAGACATCGGACCCTTCGAAGAAGACCTTTCCCGAAGTCGGCTCCTGCAGTCGCAGCATCGTGCGCCCGACTGTGGTCTTCCCTGAACCCGACTCGCCGACGAGACCGAGTGTCGAGCCCCCGCCGATCGCGAACGACACGCCGTCGACTGCTCGAACCGGTGGACGCGGGCGCCCGAGCCCAAACCAGCCTCGCTCGGCCGCATAGTGCTTCACGAGGTCCCGGACCTCGACGAGCGGCTGAGCCGCGGAGGTCATCGTTTCGCCTGCCGGCGTTGCGGCTCGGTGACGAGCCAGCAGCGCGCCGTGTGTCCGGCGACTCCCGTCTCGAGGACCGGCGGCTCCTGCGCGACGCATTTGTCCCAGGCGTACGGACAGCGCGGATGGAACCGGCAACCCACCGGCCACGCGGTCGCCGCGGGAACCTGACCGGGGATTGCATGCAGGCGTGCCCGCGGCGCGTCGATGCGCGGCACAGCCGCGAGTAAGCCTTCCGTGTACGGGTGCGTCGGCCGCTCGAACAGCTCCGTCGTCTCAGCCGTTTCGACGACCCGTCCGGCATACATGACGACGACGCGATCGGCGTGTCCCGCGACCACGCCGAGGTCGTGCGTGATCAGCAGGACCGCCATGCCGAGCTCCTGCTGCAGCCGGTCGAGCAGCTCGAGAATCTGCGCCTGGATCGTGACGTCGAGCGCCGTCGTCGGCTCGTCCGCGATCAGGACCTTGGGGTGACACACGAGCGCCATCGCGATCATGACACGCTGGCGCATGCCACCGGAGAGCTGGTGGGGATAATCGTCGACGCGCTCTTCAGGATCGGGGATACCGACCAGCTTCAGCATCTCGATCGCGCGCGCGCGCGCCGCTTTGCGCGAGAGATGCTGATGGATGATCGCGGCCTCCCCAATCTGGTCTCCGACGGTGAACACCGGATTGAGCGAGGTCATCGGCTCCTGAAAAATCATGGCGATCTGATTGCCGCGGACCGCGCGCAGCTCGGGCGCCGGCAGCGCCAGCAGATTCCGTCCCTCGAACTCGATGAGGCTTCCAGGCAGGATGTGACCGGGCGGTTCGGGCACGAGGCGCAAGATCGAGAGCGACGTCACGGTCTTGCCGCACCCGGACTCGCCGACGATGCCGAGCGTTTCGCCGGGGTAGAGATCGAAGGAGACTTCATCGACCGCCCGTGCGGTTCCTCGCCCGTGCTCGGTGACGAAGTACGTCTTGAGGTCGCGGACGCGCAGCAACGCGGGGTTGGTCAGGTCGCTCCTCCTTCTTCATGCGGATCGAGCGCGTCACGCAAGCCATCCGCAACCGCATTGAGCGACATCACGACCAGCGAAATCGCGAGTCCGGCGGCGACTGTAGTCCACGGTGCCGTATACACGCTCGGCGCGCCGTCCGCGATCATGTTTCCCCAGCTCGGCGTCGGCGGTCTGATGCCAATGCCCAGGAACGAGAGCGATGCTTCGAGGAGCAGCACGTTCCCCACTCCGAGAGCCGCCGACACGATGATCGGGGCAGCCGCGTTCGGCAGCACGTGGCGAAAAATAACGCCGCCGGCCCCGGCACCGAGCGCGCGCGCCGCCAGCACGTAATCGCGCTCGCGCAGCGACAGTACCTCCGCGCGCACCAACCGGCCGGTGCCGAACCACGAGGTCAGGCCAATCGCCAGGACGAGGACCCAAAAGGGAAGACGGTCCCACAGCGCAACCGCCATCAGGAGAATGAAGATGCGCGGCAGCGCGAGCCCGACGTCCACCGTGCGCATCAGCACCGCGTCGACCCAGCGCCGGTAATAGCCGGCGACGGCACCGACCAACGAGCCGACAGAGACGGCGACGAGCGCGCCCAATCCGCCGATGCCGAGTGACACGCGGGCGCCGTAGACGATGCGACTCCAGACATCGCGGCTGAGCACGTCGGTGCCGAGCAGGAAGGTCCAGGATGGCGGATGATTCTTGAGGCCGACGATGTCGAGCTGCCGGTCGGGATCGAACGGCGCGATCAGCGGTGCCGCGAGCGCGACGATCACGAGGAATGCCAGGATTCCCACGCCCCATCCGGCCGTCGGATGGCGGAAGAATCGCCGCCATCGCTCGCTGCCGAAGGCGCGATGTCGCAGCGCCCGAACTGCTTCGGCTGCGAGGATGATCGCAACCAGCAAAGCGAGCCATGTGCCGAGCGTCATGTGGTCAGCAGCGCCGCGTCCGCTCCTCCCGCCCCCCCAGCCGCTCCGTCGGCGGGCACGCGCACGCGTGGATCCGCGATTCCTATCAGGATGTCGGCCAGCAGATTCCCCGACACCACGAGCGTGCTCGCGATCAGGGCTGTGGCCGTCACCAACGCGTGATCGCGGGTGAGGATGGCGTTGACCGCGAGCCGGCCCATGCCCGGCCAGGCGAAGATCGTTTCGATGAGCACCGCTCCCGTCAACAGAAACGGGAGCGTCAGCCCGAAGCGCGTAATAAAAGAGAGGAGCGCGTTGCGGAGCTGGTGCCGCAGCACGACGCGCTGCTCCGACAACCCCTTGGCGCGGGCGGTCCGCACAAAGTCCTGTTGGGCGACTTCGAGCATCGCCGCCCGCTGAAAACGGGCGGTCCCCGCCGCGCCGACCAGCCCGAGCGTGAACGCCGGCAACACGAGATGCCAGATGCGATCGGCGACGCAATACGCGGAATCGATGACCGGACACAGAATCGGGTCGCTCGGGCCGCCGAGCGGAAACAGTTTCACCTTCTCGGCAAACAGCAGGAGCAGCACGAGCGCGAGCCAAAACGTCGGCAGCGAGTAGAGGAACAACGTGACGTTGCTCAGCACGACGTCCGGGAGCCGATTGACGCGCAGCGCCTGGTAGATGCCCAGCCACAGTCCGAGCAGGAAATCGACCAGCAGCGCGACGCCGGCGACCTGCAAAGTGAACGGAATCGTCTCGGTGAGGGCGTCCGAGACCGGACGGTGCAGGGAAAACGAGTAGCCGAGATTGCCATGGACCAACTGCACGAGATACCGCCCATACTGCACGTGCACGGGCTGATCCAACCCGAACTGCCGAATCAGGAGGGGGCACATGGCCGGATCCTGCGGCCCTCCTTCCTCCGATCCGACGCAGGGATCTCCGGGGGCGACGTGAATCAGGATGAAAACGAGTGTGACGACGGCGAAGATGATAGCGACGGATGCGACGAAGCGCCGCAGGAGCCACACGACTCCCGTCACCTAACGCTCCACGCGATCTCGATCGATCAGCCGGGACGAGGGGATCCGCCAGGTGCGCAGCAGCGCCGCCCACGAATCGGGCCGAAGCTGCACGTTCTCCACGCGGTTATGAATGGCCGCCATGTTTTCGAGCGAGTACAGAAAGACTCCGGGAGCGTCGGCGTTGATCAGGTCCATCGCGCTGCGCCACAGCCGCCGCGCCGCGTCACGAGAGGTGGCGGCGATCGCGCGATCGACCAGACGCTCGAATTCCGGATTGTAGTAGCGCCCGAAGTTCGAGCCGCCGAAGCCGGCGCGCGTCCAGGACTGCGCGATGCCCGAGCTAGGGGATGGATCGTTGGCGCGTGACAGGATGGCGGTATCGTAATGTCCGGTGCCGACACGTTGGCCGACCACGCTGTTCTCGACTTCGTCGATGTCCACGCGCACGCCGATCTCGCGATACTCCGCCTGCAGCAGGCGTGCGTACTGCTTGCGCAGCACGCTCGTCGTCGGCACGAGGATGTGAAACGCGAGCGGCTGCCCGCCGCGGTCGCGGATGCCGTCGCCGTCGTGGTCGCGCCAGCCGCGGGCGTTCAGGATGCTGGCCGCCTGTGCGGTATCGAAAGGAAGCTGGCGGATCTCGGGGTCCCAGATCCAGAGAAGCGAGGACATCGGTCCCGGTGGCACTTTGCCGAGCTCACCAAGTGTGCTGCGGACGAGGCTGGCGCGGTCGACCGCCATGCTGAGCGCACGGCGCACTTCGCGATCGGCGAAGATAGGGTTGGGCTTGGCCGTGTCGCCGTTCGCGCGGAGGTTGAAGCTGAGATACGTGTAGACGTTGCCGCGATAGGGATACAACGCGATCTGCTGTGCCGCGCGGAGCCGTTCCTTGTTCTCGGGTGTGACGATCTGCTCGCGAACATCTGCTTGATCCGCGATGACCTGACTGACCGCGACGCCCAGGTCGGGCGTGAAGCGCCAGATGAGCCGGCGGATCACCGGCCGGCCGAGGAAGAACGTCGAATCGGCAATCAGCTCGACCGACTGTGCCGCTTGCCAGCGCACGAATCGATACGGGCCATCGCCCACGGGCGCTCGCCCGAACGGTGCGGTCTTCCACTGATCGCGCGGCACCGGCCGCAACAGGTGCGCCGGAAGGATGCGCATGTGGTAGACGGCGTCGTAGAACATCTCGGGATAGCGCTCGCGGAACCGAAAGACCGCCGTCAGCGAGTCCCGCGGCGTCACGCTGGCGATGCGTTTGAGCTGCGGGCGATACGGTGACGCCACGGCCGAATCGTTATAGGCATCGTACGTGAACGCGACGTCCGTCGCGGTGACCCGCTGCCCATCCTGCCAGCGGGCGCGCGGATCGATATGGAAGACGAGGGTCAGCGGCCCATCCCACTCCCAGCGTTGCGCGAGCTGCGGCTGAAAGTCCTCATCGCCGACCGTGTTCGTCGACATCCCGACATCCGCCAGTTTCAGGAAGAGCTGCTCTTCGATGTCGCGCGCGACGATTTCTTCGGTAGACGGTGGAAGCAGCGTACCGGGCTCGCCGACGGCGGCGTCGATGAGCGTGCCGCAGTAGGAGCCAGTGCAGCCGCCGCGGCGCTCACAGGCGCTGAGCGCGGCGGCGACGAGTCCGGCAAGACCGATGGAAAGGGGAAGTCGAAAGCGCCCTGACATGGCGCTTAACATTTCACTCGGCGGCGAGCGACGCCAGAGCGGACGGCCTAAGCGGTTCCCCCCAAGCGGCGGTGATAGCCGCGGCCACCTCCGCAAACGAGACTGGGCGTTTCAGGACAGACGCGAGCGTCGTCTCTCCACCGGCACTGACGATCGCTTGCGAGCCATCCAGGAGAATGGATCCATGCTGTAAAAAGGCATCACGCCGGCGCACCTGGGCTGAGCCGACCAGCTTGCGGTGATTCACGAGGATTTCACCCCCTGCGGAGGCCGCAAAGCAGGCGGCCGGACGGCCCGACGGCGGGACAGGCGGAGGCATCGCAAGACTTGCATCGACCCCCAAGGAGCGCAGCGCATTCGCCAGCCAGGCATGAATCTCTCTGTACGCGCCCCGTAGAGAGCCGAACGTCGCGATCGGCGCAGCGACCGCATAGGTGACTTCGTGTTCGTGCCACACCGCCTGACCACCAGTTGGCCGGCGGACGGTGGGAACGCCGTCACGACCGACACCTTCTATGGATTGATTGCGGCCGATAGAGAGTGTGGGAGGATCCCAGCGGTACAGTCGCAGGAAATGAGCGCCGCTTCGGTGAGCTTCATCGAGCAGTGCTGCATCGGCCGCCATGTTCTCGATGCCTGATCGGCCTTGAGGATCGACGAGCAGCTTCCATTCGACCCCCACCCCTCCCCCCAGGCCGTCAGACAGTCGCGTATGCCTCCACCGGCGGGCACGTACAGACGAGGTTCCTGTCCCCAAACGCCGCATCGATCCGGCTAACGGGCGGCCAGACTTTGTGCTCGCGAGTCGCCGGGGTGGGGAAGCCGGCGCGCTCGCGCGCGTAGGGCCGATCCCAATTGTCCGCGAGCAGGTCCGCGAGCGGATGCGGCGCGTTCTTCAGCAGATTGTTCTCGCGATCGGCTTCGCCGGTCTCGATTTCCCGAATCTCTTCGCGAATCGCGATCAGCGCGTCGACGAACCGATCCAGCTCCGCCTTCGGCTCGCTCTCCGTCGGCTCGACCATCAGCGTCCCCGCGACTGGGAAAGACACGGTCGGCGGATGGAAACCGTAATCGATCAGTCGCTTGGCGATGTCCTCGACGTCGACGCCCGCGGAGCTCTTGAAGGGCCGCGTGTCGATGATGCACTCATGCGCGACGAGGCCATGCTGTCCCGCATAGAGCAGTCCGTAGTGCCCGCCCTCTTCCAGGCGCTTCGCGATGTAGTTGGCATTGAGGATCGCGACCTTGGTCGCGAGCGTGAGTCCGTCGCGCCCCATCATGGCGATGTACGCCCACGAGATCGGCAGAATCGACGGGCTGCCCCACGGTGCGGCGGAAACCGTACCCGCGCTCTGCGCGAGCGGAATACCCACATCCACGACCGGATGCGTCGGGAGATACGCCGCCAGATGCTCGGCCACGCCGATCGGCCCCATGCCGGGACCGCCGCCGCCGTGCGGGATGCAGAACGTCTTGTGGAGATTGAGATGACAGACGTCGGCGCCGATATCGCCCGGGCGGCACAGGCCGACTTGGGCGTTCATGTTGGCGCCGTCCATGTAGACCTGCCCGCCGTTTTGGTGAACGATCTTGCAGATCTTCCTGATCGACGCCTCGAACACCCCGTGCGTCGACGGATAGGTCACCATCAGCGCGCCGAGGGTGTCGCGATGCTCTTTGGCTTTTGCCTCGAGGTCCGCGACGTCGATGTTGCCCTGCGCGTCCGTCTTCACGACGACGACTTGCATTCCCGCCATTACGGCGCTGGCGGGATTCGTCCCGTGCGCCGATTGCGGAATCAGGCAGGTCGTGCGATGGCCCTCGCCCCGATGCTGGTGGTACGCGTGGATCACCAGCAGGCCCGCGAATTCTCCCTGCGATCCCGCGTTGGGTTGCAACGACACCTTCGCGAAGCCGGTGATCTCCGCGAGCCACGTCTCGAGCTCGCGGAACAACGTCGCGTAGCCCTGCGCCTGTGACCTCGGCGCGAACGGATGGAGCCGGCCGAACCTGCGCCAGGTGATCGGAATCATCTCGGTCGTCGCGTTGAGCTTCATCGTGCAGGAGCCGAGCGGGATCATGGCCGCGGTGAGCGACAGATCGCGATCCTCGAGCTTCTTCAAATAGCGCAGCATCTCCGTCTCGGAGTGATGCGTGTTGAAGACCGGATGCGTGCAGAACGGCGTCGTGCGCGCCAACCCCTCGGGGATCGCGCTCGGCGCCTCACGGGGAGGCGGCGCGTTCTTCTCGACGCCGGCCGCAAATGCCGCGATCACGTCCGCGACGTCTTCGGTGGTCACGGTCTCGTCGAACGCCACGCCGATTCGTGTTTGCGACAACGTCCGCAGATTGATCTGCTTGATGCGGGCCGCATCGATGATGCGAGGCAGGATTTCCTGCGGCACTTCGACAGCTACCGTATCGAAGAAGGTCGGGTACGCCAAACGGTATCCCAGCCGCTCGAGCGCGGCTGCGAGCGATGCCGTATGCGCGTGCACGTGTCTGGCGATCCGCCGCAGGCCGTCGGGACCGTGGTAGACGGCGTACATCGCAGCGACGACGGCGAGCAGCACCTGCGCGGTGCAGACGTTGCTTGTCGCCTTCTCGCGCCGGATGTGTTGCTCGCGCGTCTGGAGTGCCATGCGCAGGCCGGTCCGGCCGGCGCGATCTTTCGAGACGCCGATGATGCGTCCCGGAAGGTGCCGCTTGAATTCGTCGCGCGTCGCGAAGAACGCGGCGTGCGGGCCGCCGTAGCCGAGCGGCACGCCGAAATGCTGTGAATTGCCGACGGCGATATCGGCGCCCCATTCCCCGGGAGGCGCCAGCAACGTCAACGCCAGCAGGTCAGTCGCGACCGTGACAAGGGCGCCGGCCGCGTGCGCGCGCTCACACAGCGACCGGTAGTCCCGGATCGCGCCATCCGTTGCCGGATATTGCAGCAGCGCTCCGATGACGTTGCCGGACTGGAAATCGAAGGTGTCCGGATCGCTCACTACGATCTCGAGCCCGCGCGCCGCCGCGCGTGTCCGCACGACGGCGATCGTCTGCGGATGGCAATTCACGTCGACGAGGTAGCGGAGCTTGCCTTCGTGCTTCGCGACCGCCTCAGTGAGATGCATGGCTTCGGCGGCCGCTGTTCCCTCGTCGAGCAACGATGCATTCGCGATCTCGAGGCCAGTCAGGTCCGAGACCATCGTCTGGAAGTTGAGCAGCGCTTCGAGCCGCCCCTGCGCGATCTCCGCCTGATACGGCGTATACGCCGTGTACCAGCCGGGATTCTCGAGCACGTTCCGCTGGATCACGGTCGGCGTGAAGCAGTCGTGATAGCCCATGCCGAGGTAGGAGCGGAAAATCTGATTCTGCGCGGCGAGCTGGCGCAGCTTTTCGAGCGCTTCCTGTTCGCTGATCGCGGCTGGTATCCGCAGCGGCTGGCGGAGGCGGATGTCCTCCGGCACGACGGCGTCGATGAACGCGTCGAGCGAATCGTAGCCGAGGGTCGCGACCATCGCCGCCTGGTCGTCAGGCGATGGCCCGATGTGTCGTTCCTGAAACAGATCCTGATCTATGGTCATCGAACTATGTGAGTGTGTGCGATTCACCCGGCGACAAGACGGTGACTGCGGCGCGGTCACCCACCAGTCGCCGGAATTCCTGGGGGTCGGCCTTTATCACATCCCACGTGTTGTAGTGCATTGGGATAACGCTTTTGGGTTTCACGAACTCGACGGCCCGCGCGGCGTCTTCCACGCCCATCGTGAAGTTGTCGCCGATCGGCACAAGCATGAGGTCGATGCGTCCCGCCAGGAGCTGCATCTCCATCGTAAGCGCCGTATCGCCGCAGTGATAGACGGTTTTCCCGCCTATCGTCACGACCACCCCGCAGGGATTCGTCGTGTACTTCCCGGTTGGATCGCCCTCGACCCGGCCACCGTGGAAGGCCGGCACGAGCTTCACCTTCCCAAAGGGAAACTCATGGGCTCCGCCGATGTGCATGGCGTGGCTGGTCGCGCCCTTTTCGCCGCAGAACTGCGCGAGCTCGAACGTAGCGACGATCGTCGCGCGGTCGCGCTTCGACAGCGCAACAGCGTCGCCGAGGTGATCGCCATGGCCATGGGAGAGGAGGATGGCATCCAGCCGGGGCAGCTTGTCGGGGCCGATATCTGCGGCGGGATTACCAGTAAGGAAGGGATCGATGATGACGCGCTTGCCGTCTCGCTCGAGGACGAAACAGGCGTGTCCGTGGAATGTCGCTTTCACTCGCCGATATGCTTCGCGTACGCATCCGCGCGCAGCAGCCCCTCCAATTCTTTGGGGTTCTTGATTTTTACTTTGATCATCCAGCCCTTGCCGTAAGGATCGCGGTTCACGAGGGCGGGGTCCTGCTCTAACGCCTTGTTGGTCTCGACAATCGTGCCCGCGACTGGGGAATACAGCTCCGAGACGGCCTTTACGGCCTCGATCGTCCCGAAGACCGCGCGTTGGCCGAACGACGCGGCGGGCTTGGGCAGCTCGACGAATACGACGTCGCCAAGCTCGCCCTGGGCGTAGTCGGTGATGCCGACTTCGACGACCTGGTGATCGCCGCTCTCCCGCACCCATTCGTGATCTTCAGTATAGCGGAGGTCTTTGGGGATACCGGACATGGGTGCGGAGCCTACAACAGGTCCGTTCGGGGCGCCAGCCCTGCGCCATCTTCTTCACTGAGCGCGACGCGCTCGTGGCCCCAGGGGCGTAAATCCAAACGCACGGCGATGGGATCGGGATCTGGCGAGAGATGATACAGCCGGCACGGCCGCGGTGGGTCTGCTCCTTCCCACACGTCGCGGGCGCCATCGATCGCCGCATCTGTCGCCACAATCGAAAGCGGTGTGCCCGTGCGCAGGGTCTTGGCCAATCCCTTCACCGTCGTACGCTCTACCTGCATTCCCGCGTCGGTGTAGCGACGCTCGATCGCGTGCAACACCGGCACGCTGTCCTTCGCGTCGATGGCGCAGAGGAGCAGCGTCTGCCCTGGCGGTTCCGCTTTGAGCCCGGCCCGGGCAGCGCGTTTGCGCAAGTCGACGAACACACTCTTCGCCTGTTTCTCGAGCTCGGCAAGTGATCCGGCATTCTCGATGACGTACTGACTCTGCGCCCGTTTGCGCGCGGCCGACATCTGGGCCGCGATCATGCGGTCGGCATCCTGGTTCGAGAGACCGCGCAGCAAGCGCAGCCGAGTGCGCCGCACCGCTACCGGAGCATCGACCAGAACGACGGCGTCGAACTGTGTCGGATCGAGCGCTTCGAACAGCAGCGGGATGTCGTTGACGACAATCGCATCACCGCGCTCGGCGGCCGCGCTTTGGAGCTCGAGGCGGCGTTGCTGCACGGCGGGATGCACGATGGCGTTCAACGCGGTCAGCGCCACGTCGTCGCCCATGACCTTGCCGCGCAGCGCCGCGCGGTCGAGCGTGCCGTCGGACGCCAACACGTCTGCGCCGAATCGTCCCGCAATCGCCGCGAGGACCGCGCTGCCGGGCGCCTGCGCTTCGCGCACGAGCGCGTCGGCGTCGATGATCGTGGCTCCCCATTTTCGGAAGAGGTCGACGACGGTCGATTTGCCGGCGGCGATGTTGCCGGTGAGCGCTACGTTGAGCATCTAGAGGAGCGCAGTCTGATCCTCATCCGCCCTCGGCACGCGATGGCAATGCCGGCACCTCGCCTCATACGACTCGCGGCCGCCCACCATGATCGTCGGACTATTCCAGGGAGCCGGCTTGTCGTTGACGAGTCGTTGATTGCGCGTTGCGGGACCGCCGCAGACGACGCAGATCGCCTGGAACTTGTCCACCACCTCCGCGACGCACATGAGCGTCGGCATCGGACCGAAAGGGAGTCCCCGAAAATCGACGTCCGTGCCCGCCAGGATCACGCGCACGCCCTGATCGGCGAGACGGTTGGAGAGATCGATGATGCCGTCGTCGAGGAACTGCGCCTCGTCGACCGCCAGCACTTCCGTCTCCTTCCGAAGCCTGCGGCCGATTTCCTCCGCGGAATCGACGGGCTCGGCTTCTACCGTGACGCCGTCGTGGGAGGAGATGGAGTAGAGTCCGGCGTAGCGTGCATCTAGGTGAGACTTAAAGACTTGCACCTGCTTCTTCGCGATGACGGCGCGACGGACACGGCGGATCAATTCTTCCGATTTGCCGCTGAACATCACGCCGGCGATGACTTCGATCCATCCGGGTCGGCCTGCTTGTTGGAACATGGGCCCTCACGTTACACGACCCGGGGGGGTGGCGGAAGTCTAGATATCTTGCGGTTTTTTGGGGGATATCCCATAGTAACGCAGTGTTCATGCGGGTTTTCGCCCCGCGCCCTGCGAAAGGGGCGGATTTTCAAGGACTTTCTCGGCCCCTCTACCCCCACAAGGAGATTGCAGTGAACAAGGCTGAACTCACGGCGGCGCTGGCGATGCGCACCAAGATGTCGAAGGCCGATGCGACGCGCACGATCGACGCGCTCTTCGACGACAAGGGCATCATTGCCGGGGAGTTGAAGAAGGGCTCGAAGGTGCAGATCACGGGCTTCGGCAACTTCGAGGCGCGCAAGCGCGCGGCCCGGATGGGACGGAATCCCAAGACGGGCAGCGTCATTCAGATCAAAGCATCGATCGCGCCCGCGTTCCGCGCAGGGAAGCAGCTCAAGATGGCGGTGAACAACAGGAAGTGAAATAAGGCGTGCAATAAATCGAAACGGGCCGCCCCACTGCATGGGCGGCCCGTTGTGCTTCGCTCCGCTTTTTCTCCCTAGTTGCACTTCGCTCCAGTCCAAGTCCCGGAGTTCACGCCGGTGTTCCAGCTGCCGGACGCGGAATTGCCGCTGCGCGTGCCGGTGGCGAGAGCGCCGCCACCCTGGGGATTCGCCA
Organism: Gemmatimonadales bacterium; assembly: GCA_035299765.1. Lineage (GTDB taxonomy): Bacteria > Gemmatimonadota > Gemmatimonadetes > Gemmatimonadales > GWC2-71-9 > 20CM-2-65-7. The sequence goes on along the minus strand of DATGVZ010000101.1, from coordinate 35,928 downwards.
CGGAGATCGAGCTGCCCGACATCGTCCCATCGAGCGGGATGACCGTGCCGCTACTCGTGGTCGCGGTGCCGTGCAGGCTCGAACCGACGACTGTGAAATTCCACACGCCATCGTCACTACGAATCGCTCGGCCAGGTCTGGGATTTGCCGTACGTCGCGGCTGCTCACCTGAGGCGTGGCGAGATCTTCGAGCGGCGTGGCGATCAGGCGCGCGCGCGCTTTCACTACGGCCGGGCTGCTTCTCTTTGGCAGGGATGTGATCCCGAGTTTCAGCCGCTCCTCGCGCGGGCGCGCGACGGATTGCAGCGCGTCAGCCCCGGTCTGGTCGCGCTGTCACCCGCCTCCCGCGAATCGCCACCCCGGTAAGCCGCCGGACCGCCTGATCCGTCGCCTGCGGCGCGATTTCGACCAACGAAAACGTCTCGCGCACGTCGATCTTGCCGATCTGACCCTTCTGTAAACCCGCTTCCTTGATCAACGCCCCGACGAGATCCTTCGCGCTCGCGCGATCCTTCGTTCCTACCGTCACGAAGATCTTCATCCACGCCCCCCCCGCCCCCCCCGCCCCCCCCGGCCCTGTCTCGGCTTCGTGCGGTTGAATGTTGCCGGCCGACGGCTGACGGCTGATCGCCAGTAACGCCGCGGCCACCAGCGCGGGATCATGCTCCTCGAAGAGCGGGGCCAGGGCCGCAAGCTCCGCATCGAGATCGCCAGAAAGCCGCTCGGTGATTTGGGCGCGCAGCTTGCTGCTCCGATCCTGAGCCCGATCCACGCCCGAAGGGAGCGGCAGTGGCGTGAGCGCCGCGATCGACCGGAGGTAGGGAAGCTGTGACGCGAGCACGAGCACGACAGGCTGCGGAGCGATCGCGATCAAAGCCAGCAGCTCTTCGCGCGTCGGCAACGTCGTCGCGATGACCACGTCCGTATTTTTGGGTGCGGCGATTTCGCCGCCTGCCCAGACATACATTTTCGTGGCCCGCACCGCGTCGAGCGCATCGCGCAGCGCCGCTCGGCGGCGCGAAGCGGAGATCACCGCGAAGCGTGCTGAACCAACCGGCCCTAGTGGCTTCCCGTCGACATCGAGCGGGAGATTCCCAACCACTTCAGCCCGGCGGGCGTGCCGTTCGAGAAAATCCGCAAGACCCGGCGGATTCCAGCTTAGGACGATGCGCCGAGCATTCGGCGCTTCGGCGAGCAGGGCATCGAGCTCGCCCGCGAAACCTTCGGGCCAGGCGATGACGAGTGTTTCGAGCGTGTCGAGCTTGAGGGCCGAGCGAGCGACGAGGGCGGCGAGGTCGGCGGGAGAGCCGGCGAGAAGGCCGATCCGCCCTTCCTTAAGTAGGGCGCCCGTTCGCGTGAGGCCCGTGACGGCATGAGCGCCGTACTCGGCGGGTGCGAGATCGGCCCAATGCGTCGCCTGCTCGTGGTCAGCGCAGACAACGATCGCATTCCGGTCGATCAGCTCCCAGAACTTCTCCATGCGCTCAAGGGCAGGTGGGCTCACCAGCACCACGTGCCGACTCCGTTCGGCCTTCACACGAACCTCGATTGTCAAAGGGTGCTAGTTTCTTCTGTCGTGAAAGCTAACGATCTCCTCCTGTTCTTTCTATTCATCGCTCCATTGCATGGACAAACCCGTCCGCGCGCTCGCGACATCGGCATCACCGTAGGCTCCATTCCCACCGGTGCGCTCAACGCCATCACCGACGTCGCCGGTGTCCGGGTCGGTCATACAACGATCACGCGCGGCGACTCGATCAACACCGGTATCACGGCGATCCTGCCCCCCGGCGGCAATCCATTTCGCGACAAGGTGCCCGCGGCGATTGTCGTCGGCAACGGATTCGGCAAACTCGCCGGCTCGACACAGGTCAATGAGCTCGGTGAGCTCGAGTCGCCGATCGTGCTGACCTGTACGCTTTGCGTGCCGCGCGCGGCCGCGAGACACGGGACACGGGACACGTGGTTCGGGTGACGGATCAATTATCATGGTCGTTGCGACCGACGCGCCCTCGATCATCGGCAACTGGAGCGTGTCGGCCGCCGCGCGCTCGCCGGTCTTGCTCGCACCGGCAGCAGCATGTCGAACGGCTCAGGCGACTATGTGCTCGCCTTCTCGACCGTCCGGCCGTCGGGCCGTCCGACCGTCGTGGCCGAGGATGCATTGTCGCCGCTCTTTCAAGCAACCATCGATGCCACCGAAGAAGCGATCTACAATTCCTTGTTGCGCGCGGAGACGGTGCGGGGCTATCGTGGCGTTGTGCGTGCCCTCCCCATCGACTCGACGGTCATGATCCTGAAGCGCTACGGAGCGATTCCCCGATGATCGAAGGTCTGTCGCCCAACCTGCAGCACCTCGAGACCTCCGCCACGATCGCCATCTCCGCCGAAGCCAAACGCCGCAAGGCTGCCGGCGAAGACGTCGTCGACCTCGGCGCGGGCGAGCCCGATTTCCCGACGCCGCCGATTCCGGCGGAAGCCGGCATTCGCGCGATCAAGGATGGGAAGACGCACTATCCGGCGAACGAGGGGATTCTGGAGCTGCGCGCCGCCGCCGCAACGCACCTCTCGCTGCTCTCGGGCGGCCGGCCCGTGAATGCCGATCACATCGTCGTGTCGAACGGTTCCAAGCAAGCGCTGTTCAACGCGTGCTTCACGCTCTTCGGTCCCGGCGACGTCGTGGCGATTCCGTCACCGGCGTGGGTCTCCTATCCCCAGATCGTGCATCTCGCGCGTGCGCGCCCAGTGATGATCGCCGGCGACCCGGAATGGAGCCTCAAGGCGAGCGTGAAAGATCTGGAGCGCATGCTGCCCGGCGCGACCGGCTTGATTTTGTGCTCTCCCTGCAATCCTACCGGCGCGGTGTACACGCACGCCGAAATTCGCGCGATCGCGCAGTGGGCGAAGGCAAAGAAGGTGTGGGTGATCGCGGACGAGATCTACCGGCGGATTCACTACGGGACCGGACCGTCGCCATCATTCCTCGATCTGCCTGATGATTTGCTCGAGCGCGTCGTGGTCATCTACGGCGTCAGCAAGGCGTACGCGATGACGGGGTGGCGCATCGGGCTGGCGCTCGCGCCGGCCAAGGTGGCGAAAGCAATGGCGGCGCTACAGTCGCACACGACGACGGGCGCGAATCACCCCGCGCAATTCGCCGCCGCGGCGGCACTCGCCGACGAGCGCCTGGAGCAGGACGTCACCCGCATGGTCGCCGAATTTCGCAAGCGCCGGGATCTCGTGGTCGCGCGCTTCCGGCAGGACCTGCCCGGCGTCGAATTCGTCGATCCGCTTGGAGCCTTCTACTTCTTCTTCAGGGTGGATTCATTCGGGAAGATTTCCGGAACGGACTTCTGCACACGATTGATCACGCAGACGGGGGTCGCGTTGGTGCCCGGCTCGGCATTTGGGGATGATCGCTGGGTGCGGCTATCGTATGCGGCCTCGGCCGAGTCGATTAAACAGGGGTTGGATCGAATTGCGGGGTTTGCGAGAAAACTGGGAGACTAGAGCTTCGCCGGCCGGTGCGAGAGCACTTCGACTCCGTTGTCCGTCATGAGGCAGTCGTCCTCGATCCGCACGCCGAATTTGCCGAGCTGGTAGATCCCGGGCTCGATCGTGAAGGTCATCCCGTTTTCCATCCGGGTTTCGTTGCCCTCCACCAGATAGGGTGGCTCGTGGCCATCCAGCCCAATCCCGTGGCCCAGCCGGTGCGTGAAGTACTGGCCGTACCCGCCGTCGGCGATGGTCTTTCGCGCCAGCCGATCCATCTGCTGGCATTGGGTGCTGAACGGCTTGCCGGAGGCCATCGCCGCCGTCTGCGCGTCGTGGACCAGGTTGTAGACCTTTTTGAACTCATCCGCCGGCGCGTCGCCGAACCAGATCGTGCGCGTGATGTCGGAGGTATAGCCCTCGATGCGCGAGCCGGCGTCGATCAACACCACCGTCTCGCGCGTCAACTTCCCGGCCGACGGCCCGCCGTGGGGCAGCGCACTGGAGGGGCCAAACTGCACGAGCCCGCCCCCTGGCGAGCCGCGGCTCGCCATTTCGCGTGACAGCAATTCCGAGACTTCGCGTTCCGTCATCCCGACCGCGAGCTGCGAGAAGGTGGCGGCGATCGACGCTTCCGTGGCCGCGATGGCCCGCCGGATCAGATCGACTTCTTCGGGTCCCTTGATGATCCGCAGCCGCTCGGTCACGGGCGTGCCTTCGATGAAATCCCAGCCGCCCATCTTCTCGATGAGACGCAGGTAGCTCTGGTAGGATGTGGTAGGCTCGATCGCCCCGGCGCCGTGACGGCGCGGCGGCTTCATCTCCTTGCCGACCGTCTTCACGACGTTCCACGGATTGTCCTGTTCCTCCCAGCCGCGCACGTCGGAGAGGGCGCTGTTGCGCTTGATGCGCTCGACTTCGAACGACGGACACACGACGACCGGATTTCCCGCCGCGGGAAGCATTAAGAGAATCAGGCGCTCGCTGCGCCCGGGGTTGTAACCGGTGAAATACTGAAAATTCGTACTCGGCTCGGCGACGAGGAGGTCGAGCTTGCGTCGCTTTAATTCTTCCTGAAGTCTCTCGATGCGACTGGCGAAGGTTGCGGCCGTAAGGGAAGGCGACTGAAGGACGGAAGGACGGAAGGACGGAACGGCATTTATTCCGTTCTTCCGTCCGACCGTCGCTGTAACCAGCAGGCCGCTCGCCGTTGTCAGAAACTCGCGTCGCTCCATCGTGCAGCTATATTACGCAGCCTCTCTTCGCGCTGGAAGGCGCACAACCGCATGCATTTCGAAGCACGCATCGAGCCGTTGAACGGAAAGCTTCCCAAGGTTTCCTACCGCTGGGACCCGGAGACCGACATCCTGACGGTCGCGTGCAAAGGGGTGCCGAAAGGGAACGGCATGAACGGCACCGTGGACCTCGAAGGGGGAGACGGCTCGTTCGTCGTGATCGACGTCGCGGGCGGCGCGCTGCGCGGCGTGGACGTCGTGACCTGGCCTGACGATGTCCGCACCGTGGCTTCCCTCGTACCGCCCGAGCCGACGAAAGCAGGCTCGGTCACCTTCCCCGGCCGGCGCTCCCAGCCCGGCGTGGCGGCCGTGGAAGTGGACACACCTTTGACCGTCGACAAGAATCAATCGGAGTCGGTCTTCCATATTCGTGTGGGCCGGCAGCGGCCCTCGACGATCGTGCGTGTCGCGGACCATTTGCTCGTGGAGGTCGATAAGCAATCGAGAATCGCCGGATTGTGGCTCTTGGAGGTGCCCCCCTTCCCGAACGTCGAAGCTACGGCGTAGTGGACGAACGCTTCGAGCGCTACGTCACCGAGCTGTTCGCCCCTGAAGACTCGATTCTCTCCGAAATCCGCGCCCGCCATGCCGCGGAAAATCTGCCGACCATCAATGTCTCACCAGAAGAAGGAAAGCTGCTCCATCTCCTGCTCCTCACAATCGGTGCGACGAATGTGCTGGAGATTGGCTCGCTTGGCGGCTACAGCGGCGTGTGGTTGGCACGCGCGCTACCGGCGATGGGGAGGCTGGTCACGATCGAGAAAGATCCGCGCCATGCCAAGATCGCTGGTGAAGCCTTCGCGTCGGCGGGGCTCTCGAAAAAGGTGCAATTGATCGAAGGCGCTGCGCTCGATGTCCTGCCGACGCTAGCGCCCGGATTCGACGCGGTGTTCATCGATGCCGATAAAGAACCGCTGCCCCAGTACTTCGATTGGGGCATGCGCCTGCTGCGGCGCGGCGGCTTGCTGCTGTGCGACAACGCCTTCTTCCACGGCGCGGCGGTCGATCCAAACGACCGCTCCGGCTCGGCGCTCGGTGTGCGGGCTTTCAACGAGCTCGCGGCGCGTGATCCCCGCCTCGTCGCGACAATCATTCCCGTGCGTGACGGTCTCGCGGTTGGTCTCAAAGTGCGAGACACCGCATGACGTGGTGGCAGGCGCTCATCGACGCCGGCGCGGTACCCGTGGCGTTTGTGCCCAATCCGACCGGAGCCCGCGGATCCAAAGAAGAGATTGAACCCGCCGACCGCGCTGCCTTAGTGGAGGGGGCCGAGCTCGAGGCCCATCCTGTTCCTGAGCGCGGCGGTACGCGAATTCCTCCGGCGGTTTCGTTTCTCGCGAGCTTTGCGCGCTGGGGCGTGGTGGCGTGCGACGGCATCATTCAGGTCGTAGACGCCTATGTCGCCGCCGCCGTCCGCAGGCGCGATAGCCGCGGCGTGCTGCACACCACGTTCGAGCGCAACCGTGCTTTTGCCGTCGCGCCGCTCGAGCGGATGACTCCGGGGCTGCGCCAGGTGCTGGAAGCTTCCGTTTCCGACGTCGAACCGATCGATGGCGAGTTGGCGGGGGGGCCGGCGCGGTATCTGGAAACTGTGGAGAGCACCGTTCGACGCGTCCGTGCCGGACTCGAGCGTGAGCTCGCGGAGAACTGCATCGCGACACTCGGTGCCGAGGAGTGGCTGGTATTGGACGGCCTGCTGTCGCGCTCGCCCACCGTGGCGCGGCACCCGCGCGCTCTTGGCGTTATCAACAGCCACGGCACCCAGTTTCTCGAAGGGCGCGGACTTGAACGCGCGTTGACGCTGCCTGCCGGACATCGTACCAGCGTGTTCGCTGTGCGCGGCGGTCACACCCGGACCGAAGTGTATTCGTGGTATCTGCGTCTCTGGCCGTGGGAAGGGAACGATTTGCTGTACGGCTTGCTGCGCGTGGAAGCGCGAGCGGATCCGGCGTCCGTCGCGCTCGCGTCCGAGCTGAGTGGCTGGCTCGTCGCCGAGCGCGCGCCGCTGGCGACGCCGGCTACACGCTGGGACCGGCTGTTGTATCCTTTACATAACGTGGAGGAATACCTGAAGGCCCGCGCGCCGCGCGATCTGTCGACAGCACGTCACCGGTTGCCGATAGCATCGTGATCGATAAAGCCTCGCCCCCCCCGCCCCCCCCGCCCCCCCCCATCGGCCGAGTTGTGGCGACCGAGCTGAAGCCTGCGACACCGCATCAATTCCACTTCTGGACCGGGACCGAAACCAGCGTTGGGATCGGTGCGATTGTGAAAGTCAGGGGAACCGGGAAGGGGGAAGAGGGAAGGGTTGTGTACGGCGTGGTCACCGACGGGTTCGCCTACTCGGATCTCGCGACCCCATTACACGATGTCGTCAGTGCTGAAGGGGATCCCGCCCGCGCCGCCGATGCGCCGACCGCCCGGCAGGAGATCCGCTACTGGACCGCAGCCGTGCTGCGCCAGACTCCCGAAGAACCGCTGCAACCGGTGCCGCTCGGACAGGTATTCGTCGCCGCCGACGCCGATGTCGCGCAGGCGCTTCGTATGGACGCCTTCCTTTACTCTGCGACGCCGACGGCGATTCCCATCGGGCTCTATACCTCCGCCGGCCGCGAAGCTCCCGTCTATCTCGATGCCGATTTTCTCATCGGGCCCGAAGCGGCGCATCTCAACATCTCGGGCGTATCGGGACTCGCCACGAAGACCAGCGCGGTTGAATTCCTGCTCGCGTCGATCTTCGCCCATTTCCCGCCGCACAAAGGCCGCGTCGCCGCCGTGTGCTTCAACGTCAAGGGACCGGACCTCTGTTTTCTCGATCAGCCCGGCGACTTGAGCGATGAAGACCGGCACCGCTACGACCGGCTCGCGGTGCCCGCGCAGCCATTCGAGCGGGTGAAGCTGTACGCGCCGCTGAAAGCAGATGGCGTCAACCTCAACACGCTGCGCACGCATCCCGATCTCGTCGGCGACGTCGAGCCGCTGACGTGGGGTCTCCAGGAAGTCGTCGATTACGCCGAAGTGTTACTCAACCGCGACGACATCGATGCCAAAGCCGACGCCTTTATCGATTTCCTTCGGGACCGGGTGTTGGGGCGCACGTTTGATGATGGCTTCGGCAGCACGCATCGCGTGCAAACCTTTGCCGATCTCGATCGCCTGTTCCGCTCGATCTTTGATGGTCTGGAGATCATGTCCGGCGGGCGGAGCGACACCTGGCGAACGCACCACATCGCTACGATGCGCAAAGTGCGCAACCGTCTGCTCAATATCTCCACGCGCTGCAAAGGCCTCGTGACGGACGACGGGCCGGCGAGCGATTTGCCCTGGAGCGAGTTCGCGGATCGCACGGTCTACGTGATCGACATCGCCAACGTCGATCCGCTCGGTCAGGACCTCGTCTTCGCCCGCGTCGTCTCCAAACTCCGCGAGCAGCTCGAGCGACGCGAGCTCGGCGTCGACGCCGTCGTCGTCTTCGTGGATGAGCTGAACAAGTACGCACCGGGCGACGGGCCGGAGACGTACGTCAAGAAGATGCTGCTCGACATCTCCGAGCGCGGCCGCTACCTCGGCCTGGTGCTCTTCGGCGCCGAACAATTCCGCTCGCAGGTCCATCGCCGTGTGGTCGGCAATGCGGGCACGCAGGTGTTCGGGCGCATGGACATGGATGAGCTGGCGACGCCGGGATATCAGGTGCTCTCTCCGGCCACAAAGAGCAAGCTCGCCACGCTGCCGATCGGGGAGCTGATGGTGCGGCATCCCCATTTCACGCAGCCGATCTTCGTGCGTTTCCCCAAACCGCCGGTGCTGCGCGGGCGCGATGGAGTCGAGCGGTTTCCCCCCGCCGCCGACGTGCCGTTCGACGACGCCGTCGTGCGGCAGCTCGTCCGGTTGGACCGGCGCATTCGCCCGAACCAGGTGAAGGATCTGATTGCCGACCGCGAGCAGGATGACGTGCGCCGGGCGCTCGCAGCGACGCGTCGGAGCCGGCCTGAAGACGCGCTCGCATACTTCCGGAAGGTGCTCGGCAGCAGAGTCGTGGCGGAGGCTCCCCCCGCCGTGCGCGAGCATCGAGCCGTGCAGCCCTTGAACCCAATCTCGGATGAGCCGTACTGACATGAGACTCGCGCACCTCGCCGACTTGCACCTCGGCTTCCGGCAGTTCGATCGCCAGACGCCGAAGGGCACGAATCAGCGCGAGGCGGATATCGCGGAAGTGTTCCGCCGGGCAGTGGACGACCTGCTCGAACAGCAACCGGATCTGATCGTCATCGCCGGAGACATCTTTCACTCCGTGCGGCCCACCAACGCCGCGATTCTGTTCTTCTTCCGCGAGCTGCACCGGCTGCGCACCGGTTTGCCCGCATCACCGATCGTCGCGGTTGCCGGGGAGCACGACACGCCGCGCTCGACCGAAACCGGTACCATCCTGCGGCTCTATGAAGCTTTGGGCGTGGACATCGCGATCGAAGAGCCGCGCCGGATCGTTTATCCCAAACTCGACTGTGCTGTGCTCGCCGTGCCGCATCAAGCGCTGGCACAGGCAGAACGCCCGGCGCTTCGCCCCGAGTCTGGCGGACCCACGCTCAACGTGCTCGTCTCGCATGGCGTGCACGGCGGCCTCGGTGAGGAACGAGGCACGATGGAGTACGGAGGTGCGCAGCTCTCTCGGGAGCTGCTCGCGCCCGAGAAATGGAATTACATCGCACTCGGCCACTATCACACCGCGCAGTCGATCGCAACCAACGCGTGGTACTCAGGTAGTCTCGAGTATCTGCCGCCGAACCCGTGGGGCCAGCTCCAGGACGAGGCTGCGCAGCGCAGCACTCGGGGTGGGACGAAGGGAAAGCCCGAGCGCACCGGCAAAGGCTACTTGCTCGTTGACGTCAAGAGCGCGCGTGTCTCGTTCCGTCCCATCACCCCAGTCCGGCGCCATCTCGACTTGCCCCCGGTCCAGGCGGCTGGATTGAACGCCAAAGAGCTGGACGCGCAGATCGCCGAGCGAATGACCGGTGCGAAGATCGATGATCAAATCGTGCGTCTACTGGTGTGGGATGTCGACCGGTCTGTCGCCCGCGATCTGGACCACGCGGCGATCCGCGAATACAAAGCCCGCGCCCTGAACTTCCATTTGGATTTGCGGCGTCCCGAGTCGCAGCGCGGAGCGGGAACGGTCGGCGGCGCGGGAGTGCGTCGCCAAACCCTCGCCGAGACGGTTCGCGACTTCCTCGGCCGCCGGCCGCTGGACGCCGAGTTGAACCGCGAGTCGTTCGTGAAACTCGGCGTCGAATACCTGGAGTCGGTGGCGCGCGAGGACTCGCCGTGAAATTGCATCGGCTGCGGCTCGTCAACTTCCGCCAGCACGCCGATACCGAGATTGTGTTTGGCGATGGGCTGACCGGCATCATCGGCCCCAACGGCTCAGGCAAGACGTCACTCCTCGAGGCGATCGCCTGGGCGATTTACGGCAACGTCGCGGCGCGCGGCGACAAGGACTCGATCCGCAACCTGCGCGCGAAAGCGCGCGCCCAAGTCCTGGTCGAATTGGAATTCAGCCTCGGCACCCACGCCTATCGCGTCGAGCGTGGTCTCAATAACGCCGAGCTGTATCAGGACGGCGCCGTCGTCGCCAACTCGCTGAAAGAAGTCACGGCGCGCTTGCAGCGCGTGCTGGGTATGACGCACGCCGAGTTCTTCAATACGTACTTCACCGGACAGAAAGAGCTCGCCGTGCTCGCGGACGCGACGCGCCCGGAGCGGGCCGCATTTCTCTCCCGCGTGCTCCGTCACGAACATCTCACGATCGCCCAGGAACGAATTCGCGAGCGCCGGAACGCCCTCGGACACGAGGTCGATGGACTCGAGACGGGATTGCCGCCGCAGGCCGAGCTGGAGAAGGAGCGCAAAGCTGCGGAAGCGCGCCTGACGGATGCCCGCAAGGCTGCCACGGCGGCCACCGCGGAGCGTACGAAGGCGCAGCAGGGGCTCGCCGAGGAAGAGCCGCGTTGGCAGCAGTGGGTCGAGCGACGCGAGCGGACGCTCTCGCTGCATGGCGACCTCCGTGTCGCGGAGCAGGGCGTGCTCGTCGCGCGGCAGGAATTCCAGCGGCTGGACAAGGAGCTCGCCGAGGCACTGTCGGCTCGGGAGGAGTTGCGTAAGCTCGACGCCGAGGTGGCGCCGGTCTCGAAGCTCAAGGCCGAGCTTGTCGAGCTCGATCGGTTGCACCGGGAAGACGCCGCACGGCGCGAGGAGCAGGCGAAGCTCACCGAGCTCACCCGCAATCTCCACGTGCTGGATCGCCACATCGACGACCTTGCCGACGTGGAAGACGCGCTGAAGCGGGCGACGACGGAAGCGCGAGCGCTCGTCGAGCGACTCGAAGCAGCCGACAAAGTTGCCACGGAGCAGCAGGCCGCGTGGGTGCGGGAGAAAGAGTATGCCGGCACGCGGCGCGCCGAGCTGCTGAAGCAGTACGATGAGGTGAAGGATCAGCGCGACAAGATCGAGCGACTTGGCCCCGAGGGCGAATGTCCGACCTGCCGCCGGCCGCTCGGCAGCGAACATCCGGCGGTGCTCGGCGTGCTGGATCGCCAACTCCAGGCGATCGTCGACGATGGCACGTACTTCCGGCAGCGTCTCGAGCAGCTGGCGGACGCTCCCCCGGCCGTCACGCAGGCGGAGGCCGCCCGCGATGTGCTCCGGGACCAGGCGCGCCAGGCGAGTGAACGCGAAGGCACCCTGCGGGCGCAGGCGGGCGAGCGCGCCCGCCTTCAGAAAGAACGGGCCGGTCTTGCCAAACGCACCGAGGAAATCGAGCGGCGTGTCGCCGCGCGGGCCAGCGGGTACAATGCAGACCGGCACGACGCGGTTCGCACCGAGCTCGCAAAGCTCGAGCCGGTGGCACTGGCGGCGGCGACGCTGAAGGCGCGTGCGGATCGCGCGGAGGCGCTGGTCGGCGAAGCCGAGCTGGCGGAGAAGGGGCTGTCGGCGCGGGAGGAGCAGGTGAGACAACTTGGCGACGCCGTCAAAGCCGAAGGCTTCTCAGAGCCGAAGTTCGCGGCGGCTCGCGAGCGCCACGATCGCGCGGCGCACGCGTTGCGCGCGGCGGAGCTGGCAGTTGCGGAGACGCGCGGCGAGCTGGTGGCCGCGGAGGGCGCCGTTCGCGAAACCGAGCGGCGCGCGGTGGAGCGAGCGGCCCGCGAGCGCACCATCGCCGAGCGCAAGATCGAGCTGCGGCTGCACAACGAGCTCGATCGCGCATTCTCCGATCTGCGCGGCGACCTCAACGCCGCCATGCGGCCGGAGATCGGCGCGCTGGCATCCGGATTCCTGGCCGATCTGACCGACGGTCGTTATGACGAAGTCGACCTCGACGAAGATTATCGCGTGGTCGTGCTCGATGAGGGAGTGCCGAAGCCCGTGATCTCGGGCGGTGAAGAAGACATCGCGAATCTCGTGCTGCGCCTCGCGATCTCGCAGATGATCGCGGAGCGCGCAGGTCAGCCGCTGTCGCTGCTCGTGCTCGATGAGATCTTCGGCTCGCTCGACGAATCGCGCCGCCAACACGTTCTGGCGCTGCTGCGTCGCCTCGGCGACCGGTTCCCGCAGGTCATCCTCATCACGCACATCGAGCAGGTGCGTGACGGATTGGACCGGGTGATCCGCGTCTCGTACGATGCCACGACCGGTGCCAGCGTCGTGCGTGATGACACTGCTACGTTAGGACCGCCCGATGCGAGCGTGGCTGCCTGACACCCGAATAACCGGGCCGGATCGCGCCACCGAGCGCGACATCGAAGGGCTGAACCGCGTCTTCGCGGAGGCCTTCACCGACCGCTACCGCCGCGACGGGCTGATCGGCGTTCGCGTGCCGCAGCTCAATCCCCTCGTCTGGCGCTACGCGCTGCTCGATGCCGGTGAAGGGGCGATGATCTGGCGCGACGAGCACGACGACATCGCGGCGTTCAACGTCGCGCATCAAGCCGGCGTCGAAGGATGGATGGGCCCTCTGGCAGTGCGTCCGGATCGCCAGGGCACCGGCGTCGGCAAGACGATCGTACGGACGGCCGCCGACTGGCTGATCGATCGTGGCGTAACGACGCTGGGTCTCGAGACGATGCCGCGCACGCCGGAGAACATCGGTTTTTATGCGCGACTGGGGTTTGGGCCCGGGTTTCTCACCGTCACGTTGACCAACGAGATCGCGACGCGTGGCCACCCGACGCCCGTCCTGCTCTCCAACCGCAGCACGGCCGACAAGGAAGCGCTGATGGAGTCGGGCCGGCGTCTCGTCGACGAGCTCGTCGCGGGCATCGACTTCTCCCGCGAGATCCTTCTCACCGCCGAGCTGGGCCTCGGCGATACATCGGTCGTCGAAGGCGATGATGGGGTCGACGCCTTGGCGGTCTGGCACTCCGCGCCGCTCGCCGACAGTCGCACGCGCGATGAAGTTCGCGTCTTGAAACTGGCCGCGCGCGACGATGCGGCGTTCGATGCCGCGATTGCCGCCGTCGAGGCGGCGGCCGCGAAAGCGGGTATCCGCCGTATCGCGGTTCGCTGTCAGAGTCGCTACAACGAAGCGTTTCGGCGGTTGATCGCCCGCGGTTACCGCGTGCGCTGGACGGATTTACGGATGACCTACGAGGGCTACCCCGAGCGCCACGCGGCGCACGGCATCCTCTTCTCGAACTGGGAGATCTAGGAGATGAAGCGCGGCGCGCCGGCGAGGACACGGCGCGCGCACAGAATCACCGCTCCCGCGTAAAGAAGATGAACCGTTCCGCTCGGTACCTGCATCACAAACACGAGCACAATCCAGATCAACAGCATTACGACAGCGGCGAGCAATGTGAGATTCAAGGCGGTTGACCTTTGCGGGACGTGGAGTATTCTAGTACGCAGGAGCGGGGAGTCAAATTATTGAGCCAACAAGCTCGATAGTGGACCCAGATACTGCGGCCCATGTCACGCCCCCTCGATTGGGGAAGACAGAATTCGTGGTGAGGGACCAGTCATTCTCTCGGGCTTCAATAATCCTCTCCGTTCCTGTAGTAATCGGTCGGCCGGCCTGCGTTAAGCAGTCCCGGCCGATCGTCTTTTGGTGACCGTTTCCCAGAACTGCTTGGGCGCGCGCAGCGCCTGCCCTCTGACCACAAACCCGATCACCAGCACCACGGCCCAGATGCCGTAGGCGACCATCACCTCCGCGCGCAGCTGCGGCAGCGTGAACTGCACGACCCACAGCACGAACAGAGCGGTCGCATCCATCCAGTCGAGCTCCATGTTCGCGAGCAGCAGCACCCCCAGCATCGTTTGCAGCAGCGTCAGGGCCAGCTCGTTCCGCTGTGCGATGTCGAACGTGAAATCCGACCAGACACCGTAGTGACGCATGTGCGAGAATCCGTAGAGCAACGGAATCATTGCGGCGAGAATGGTCCACTGATTGATGTTGCTGGAGACGATGTTCATGAGCGCCATCGGCGCGTGCGTGACGCGGCGAGCCCATCCGAACGTCGACACAAACTCCGGAAACTCTGACAGAAACGGCGCGACCCATTGTACGAGGAAGAACTGACTGATGCCCAGTGTCGCGGCAACCGCGATCATCGACTCGAGGAAGGGATGCGCAGTGACGTAGAGCAGCCCGCCGCCCACGGCGAACAATCCGCCGATCGCCGCCTTCTGTCTCCAGCCGGGCTGGCGGTACGCCCACCGCGACACGGACGGCGCCTCGGCGAGCGACTCCGCTTCGCGAGGCGGGTTGCGCATCAAAATCCACAGGTAGACGACATACAACCCGATCAGCACGACCGCATCGATGGCGCCGATGCGCTGCCGCCAGAGCACTACCATGAAGTACAGCAGCGGCGGGACGAGTCCCATCACCTCGATCGAGTGCTCCGGCTCGAGCTTGATTCGGGGCAATGCCTGGCCGTCGCGGCGGCGACTCGCGAATGCGAAGACGAAATAGATCATCGGCCAGCCGAGGCCGAGCAATAGCCGAATCGCGCCCGTCAGATTGGCGATCGCGAGGTGCGCTCGCTCGGGATTGCGTCCCGCTTCCCACGCGATGACGGCTTCAATCGCGAACTCGGGCAGTGTCTGGAGCCACGCCAGGATGGCGAGCGCCAAACCCTGCGAGATGAGGAATTGCGCCGCCTCCGCGCCCCAGGCGACGAGGAATGCGGACACCAGCATGCTCGGAAACGTCCACAGCGCGGCGAGCGCGGAGCCTCCCGCCTGCATCGCGGAGCCGAGTAGCTTTAGGAATGCCGCGTTGCGTGGTAACACGTCGCGTACATTTCAACGCCGCCCACCGGCTCCATAACCCGCGCTGGAGCGAGGCGGAGAACGAGCGCGTCTTCGGTTTGTGCAACAGCCCGAACTTTCACGGGCATAACTATAACCTCGATGTGTCGGTCGAAGGCGAGATCGATGCGGAGACGGGATTCGTCCTCGATATCGCGAAACTCAAGGAGATCGTGACCGAGTGCCTGGTGCGGCATCTGGACCATAAGAACCTGAATCTCGACGTGCCGTGGTTCCGAGAATTGAGCCCGACAGCCGAGAACATCGCGGTGGTATCGTGGCGCGTGCTCACGCCCGCCGTCGCGCCGGCACGGCTGGCACATATCCGCCTCTGGGAGACCGAGCGCAACTACGTCGACTACGAAGGAACGTGAGTATGGCGAGAGACCAGATGAAGTCCGCGAGCCTGCACGGCTTCCACGAGTCGCACACGGAGCCCGACCCGGAGGGGCGTATCCCGTTCCAGACGCTCGTCCACGAGATGCTCGAGCGGCTCGGCGAAGACCCCAGCCGTGAGGGACTGCGACAGACGCCGGCGCGGGTGGAGGCTTCACTCAAGTGGTTGACGCGCGGATACGGCATGGACGTCGAAGCAGTCGTCGGCGACGCCGTGTTCGAGGAGAAGCACGAGAGCATGATCTGCGTGCGCGACATCGAGATCTACTCGATGTGCGAGCACCACATGCTGCCCTTCTTCGGCAAGGCGCACGTCGCCTATCTGCCGAACGGCAGGATCGTCGGGCTGTCCAAGATTCCGCGTGTCGTCGAGGTGTTCGCGCGCCGGCTGCAGGTGCAGGAGCGGCTCACCGATCAGGTCGCCGAGGCGCTATGCGGGGTGCTCAAGCCGCTGGGCGTGGGTGTCGTGATTGAGGCATATCACCTGTGCATGATGATGCGCGGCGTGGAGAAGCAGAATTCCAAGACCGTCACCAGCGCGTTGCGCGGAGCCTTCCGCGACGACGCCAAGACGCGCGACGAATTCCTGAGGCTCGTGCACGGCGGCAACTGGCTGCCGTGAAAATCGCGCTCGTGACCGGCGCATCGCGAGGGATTGGGCTCGCGGTCGCCGACGCCCTGCGGGCCCTCCCCTCGGGAATGCATGTGGTGCGTCTCGCGCGGACCCTCAAGGACCAATCGGCGGAACGGCGCACCGACATCCCGTGCGACGTCGCGAAACCAGCCGACGTTGATCGCGCGCTCGATCGGGTCTTCACAGACCTTGGCGTGCCCGACGTGCTCGTGAACAACGCCGGGATCTTCTTCATCAAATCGCTGGCGGAGACCACCTACGCCGATTTTACGGCCGCGCTTGCGACCAATCTCACCGGACCATTTCTGCTGGCGCACGCCATCGTGCCCAAGATGGTAGCGCGCGGCAGCGGGCACCTCGTCACCATCGGCTCGATCTCCGATTACATCGGCTTCTCCGGCTCCACCGCGTACGCCGCGACCAAATTCGGGCTGCGGGGGATGCATGAGGTGATCCGGCAGGAGACGGCGAAGAGCGGCGTCCGCACCACGCTCGTTTCGCCCGGGCCCGTGGATACCGACATCTGGGATGCGGTCGATCCCGACTCGAAGCCGGGATTCACGAAGCGCAAGAACATGATGCGGGCCGAAGACGTCGCCGCAGCGGTCGTGTACGCCGTCACGCAGCCCGAGCACCTGGCCGTTACGGAGATTCGGCTGCTGCCGACGATCTATTCGCCGAGAGGCTGATGCATATCGAGTTGACGGAGATGCTGCGTTGCCCCGAGGCGCACCGCGAGGAAATGCTCGTGCTCTCCACCGGCGAAGTGCGGGACCGTATGGTGCGCACCGGGCTGGTCGGCTGCCCGGTGTGTCACAAGGAATATCCGATCTCGCGCGGCATTGTGAACTTCCGCCGTAGCAGAGAGCGGGTGTCGAAGGAATCGTCCGGCCCACGCCCCGCGTACGCGCCGCCCTCGCCGTTGCCTTCTGCCGACGCGACCGATCTCCAGGCGCTGCTCCAGCTCGCCGGACCTGGCGGCTACGTCGTCCTGGTGGGCTCCGCGGTACGACAAGCGCCCCGGCTCAGCAGCCTGATGGAGGGGATTCACTTCGTCGGCATCAATGGGCCGCTCGAGATGGACGAGCAACCGATGCTGTCGCTCCTGTACGCCAACGAGAAGATCCCGCTGCGCACGGCGGTCGCGCGTGGCGTCGTCGTCGGCGCCGACCTGGCGACGTCGGCGTGGCTGGTGGAAGCCCACCGGGTGCTTCTCCGCGGCCGTCGCTTCGTCGTCGAAAACGAAGAGCCCGAACTTCCGATCGGGCTCGTCAAGCTGGCGGCGGAAAACGGGCTCTGGGTGGGCGAGAAGCGCTAGGCGATCGGGCTCTCGATGCTCGCGGTCAGCGCATCGGCCGACGCATACGCCGCATCGATCTGGTCTTTGTAGCGCTTCTCAATAACACGTCGCTTGACCTTCTGCGTCGGCGTCAACTCACCCGACTCGATCGTAAAGTCGTTCTCGAGCAGCACGACCTTCTTCGGGGTCTCGAACTTGGCGAGATCGCGCAGCGTGCCCATCACCTCGCGCTCCATCTTCGCCTGGACGTCCGCGAGCTCCAGCAGCTCCGCGCGGGTTCCGTACCTCAGGCCCCGCTCGGCGGCCCAGCGCTCGAGATTATCGAAGTTCGGCACGACGAGAATGATCGGGAACTTGCGGCGGTCGCCATACAGCACCGCGTTGGCGACGAACGTGTTGCGCTTGACCATGCCCTCGATCGGCTGCGGCGCGATGTATTTCCCGCCGGCGGTCTTGAGCAGCTCCTTCTTGCGGTCGGTGATCTTGAGATAGCCGTCTGAATCGAGCTCGCCGATGTCTCCGGTGTGCAGCCACCCGTCCCCATCGATCGTTTCGCGCGTCGCCTCGGGCTGCTTGTAGTAGCCCTGCATGATGTTCGGCCCGCGCGCCAGGATCTCGCCGTCCGCGGCGATCTTGAGCTCCACGCCCGGGATCGCGCGACCCACGGTGCCGAGCTTGATGCCGTCGAGCGGGTTGAGCGTGAGCACCGGTGAGGATTCCGTCAGGCCGTAGCCCTCGATGATCGGCAGGCCGGCGCTGTAGAAGAACTTCGCGATGTCGGCCGACAGCGGCGCGGCCCCCGAGACGAAAAAGCGGATCCGGCCGCCGGTGCGCGCGCGCAACTTGGCGAAGACAAGGCGGTCCGCGATCTTTTTCCTGATCGCGAGACCTCCAGGAATCGGCAGCCCGGCCAGCGACAGCGTCGCCCATTCCTCGCCGGCACGCTTCGCCCAAATGAAGATCGACCGCTTGATCGCGCTGCCTGACAACGCGTTCTCCAGCACGCGGGCATAGACCTTCTCGTAGAGCCGTGGCACGGACAGGACGACGGTGGGTTTTACTTCCATAAGGTTGGCCGCGACGGTGTCGAACGACTCCGCGAAATTGATGATCACGCCCGCCTGAAACAGCGTGTAGTCGACCATGCGCTCATAGCTGTGCGAGAGCGGCAGCATCGAGAGACATTCATCGCCACCGCCGATCGGGATGATCTGCAGGCACGCCTGGACATTCGACCAGATGTTGGAGTGCGACAGCATCACGCCCTTGGGGTCGCCTGTCGTCCCCGATGTATAGATCAGCGTCGCGAGATCTTCGGGAGCGACGGACAGGGCTTCCTGCTTCCAATTGGGATACGTCGCCTTTGCCGCTCGCCCCTTCGCTTCGACGTCCGCCAGCGCTATGATGCCGGGCCGCTGGGCCGCGGCTGCACCCTCGAATGCGATCACGTACTTGAGGCGAGGCAAGCCCGCCTTCACCTCCAGCACTTTGTCGATCTGCGGCGTCGTGGAACAGAAGACCGCCACCGCTTCAGAATCGTTGAGGATGTATTTGGTCTGATTGGCGGGCAGCGTGGGATAGATCGGGACGTCGGTGGCGCGGGCGCACAGGCAAGCATAGTCAGCCAGCGCCCATTCCGGACGATTCTCGGAGAGGATCGCGACCTTGTCGCCGGGCGCGATTCCCAACTCGCGCAGGCCAAGGGAGATCGCCTCCACGCGTTCGAGCGTCTCCCGATGGGTGATCGCTATCCAGGTACCACCAACCTTCGAGCGGAACGCGGCTGGGAGGCCGGCGTGCCGGTCGATCGTCGTGAAAAAGAGCTGGGTGAGGGTGCCTCTGTTCATGGCCGGAACTCGACGACGAATGTCACGGGGCTACCCGGAACGTTTGTGCCAGTGAACCGCTTCACCGTCGCGGTTACCACGACGGAATCCGGAAGCGTTCCAGGACTCAATCGCAGTTGCTCGAACGCAAGCCCCGTTCCGTCGGTCGTGACGGTACCTCCTCGGACAAATCTGACCGTTGGACCGCTCGCCGGGTAGGTGGTCGCGGCGTAGACGACTTGCCTGCCGGCTGGTGGCTCGGAGTCGACGGCAAAGACGCGTACGAACAAGGTGTCGGACAGGGAATCCGGCGTTGACACGGTGACCGTATCGCGGACCAGTCCGGCCGCTCTGACGGAGTCGAGCCGCGCGGCCACGACAACGGTTTGCGGATTCGAGCGCAGCGGGCCGACTCGCGCCTGCACGCGTCCGTTGCCGACCACTCTCCCCACCGTCACGCCCGTGGTGCTGTCCAGCACGACGATCGTCCCGGTGTCGAGCGATGCCCAGAAAATCTGCGCGGCGATGGAATCACCTCGACTGTTCAGCGCGCGGCCGAGCGGCCGCAGCGTGTCGCCGAGCTCGATGTGTCCGCTGTCGGGGAGCAGGATATCCAACGCGACGACCTGGTCGGAGGCGGTGATCTTCGAACACGCCAGGACCGTCCCACTCACAGCCGCTGCGACCACGAGTACCAAGACCGTCCGAATCAGCGGCTTCCCGTCCTCTCCTCCGGCGCGCCGGACGAGGCGGTCCCGAGATCCTGCAACGCCTGGTTGGCATGCTCGATCCACTTTTGCGCGTCTGGTCCTCTGGGCGGATGCGCGAGGAACGTCTTCAGATGCTGCGCGGCGCCATCGGGGTCGCCCCGCTGCAGGAGCAGAAACGCGAGGCCGTAGTGGGCACCGGCGAGCGAGCTGTCGAGCTCGAGCGCGCGCCGATAGTGACGAATCGCTTCGTCGAAGCGGCGCGTCTTGGTGAACGCGATCGCCATGTTCTGGAGGATGCGCGCGTCGTTGGGGTGATCGCGCAGCGCCAATCGATACGACGTCAGCGCCGCGTCATAATCACCCTGACGTTCCAGGGCTAACGCCTCGTTGAGATAATCGAGACGCTGTGGTTTCAGATCGTCGCCGGATGAGCCGCCCCCACCGAACAAGCGGCGCCAGAAACTCATGGGCCGAAAATAGCTTGCGGCTGCTGACGTTCGCAATGTAGCTTCCGCGCGATGGCTCAATTCGCCGGTTCGCGCTCTCGCAGCAAGACCCCTCGTGGTGTCCTCCAGGTCGATTGGCCGTTTTTTGGTGAGCTCTGCCGCGTCCTCGCCTTGAAGGTGTTCCGGGAGTATGACCCGGAGGTGGTGATCGGCATCGCCAAAGCAGGCGTCATTCCCGGTGCCGTCGTGGCGAGCATTCTGCAGCGTGATTTCGCGTCCATCGCCATTACCCCGGGGGGCGCGGTGATCGCGGGGCCGCCGCGCCTCGTGACCGGCAAGCGCGTGCTGATCGTCGATGAGACGTGCGAGTCCGGCAGCACGATGAAGCTCGTGCTTGCCGCCGTTCGCGACCTGAAGCCCGCTGCGGTCAAGACTGCCGTCTCATTCAAGACGGGTGCCTACCGCCCCGATTTCTTCGCCCTCGAGAACGAGAACTTCATCATTCTTCCGTGGGATCTCGAAGTCATCGTCAATGGCGAAATCGTCGTCCGCCCCGACTACCGCGAAAAACTGAAGGAAGGCCCCCCCCGTTGAAAGATCGTCTCGCCACCGCAGTGAAGCAGTCCCGCGCCGACTACACCGAAATTCGCGTCGAACGAACCTGGAGCTCCGCCGTCGCCTTCCGTGGCCGTCGGCTCGAGACCGCGACGGTCAGTGAAGACCAGGGTGGGTTTGTGCGGGTGCTGAACAGGGGATGCGGTTGGGGAATCGCCTCCTTCACGTCGCTCGACGAGCTGCCCGCGATGGTCAGCCGCGCCTACGAGCTGTCACGCGCCGTCCGGATGGAAGAGCCGATTCGTCTGGCTGACACGACGCCCGTGGTTGCCGACGCCAAGCTCGACCTCGACGGCGACGTGCGCGGCATCGCGCTCGGCGACAAGAAGAAGCTCCTCGAGGCCTACAACGGGGCGATGCTCGCCGTCTCGAAGTCCATAGTCGACACGCAGGCGAGTTATCGGGATGAAGTCTCGGAAGTGTGGTACGTCAATTCCGAGGGAGCGGCGCTGTATCAGCTGAGACCCGAGGTCGTCGTCTCCGGCACCGCGATCGGGCGCCGCAATGGCACGATCGAGAAGGGGCTCGAGTCGATCGGCCTGCGCAAAGGCTGGCGCAGCGTGCAGGGATTCGAGGAGCGTTTCCGCGTGGTCGCACAGCGGGCGGTTGACCTCCTCGATGCGCCGCGCGTGCGTGGCGGCGCCTATCCGGTGATTCTCGATAACGAGCTGGCGGGCGTGTTCATTCACGAGGCGTTCGGCCATCTGTCGGAGGCCGACTTTGTATATGAAAACCCGCAGGCGCGCGAGATGATGACCTTGGGCCGTCGGTTCGGGAAGCCGGTCCTGAACGCGGGTGACAACGGCGCGGCCGCCGGGCTGCGCGGGACACTCCCGTTCGACGACGAAGGAACGCCGACGCAGGACACACCGCTCATCCGCGAAGGCACCCTCGTCGGGCGCCTCCACTCCCGCGAGACGGCGGCGAAACTCGGCGAACGGCCGACCGGCAACGCGCGCGCCATTTCCTTCCGCCATCCGCCGATCGTGCGCATGACGAACACGTACATCGCGCCCGGAAAGGCGGGCGTCGGCTTCAACGATCTGATCCGCGACATCAAGCTCGGTGTGTATGCGTGCGGGGCATTCGGCGGTCAGACGATGCTCGAGAACTTTTCGTTCACGGCCGGCTGGGGCCACATGATCCGCGACGGTCAGGTGGCCGAGCTCGTCAAGGACGTCGTGCTCGCGGGAAATCTGTTTCAGACGCTCGACCGCATCGATCACATCGCCGGCGACTTCACCTGGAATCAGATGGGCGGCGGTTGTGGGAAGGGCGGGCAGTTCCCGTTGCCGGTCACCGAAGGGGCGCCGCACGTGCGCATTGAAGAAGCGCTGATCGGCGGCGACGTATGATCGATCGTCTGCTTGAGACGGCGCGCCGCAGGGTCGACGGCGCGGACGCCCTGTGGCGGCGTGAGGAGCAGACCGCGGTCGCCTTCGAGTCGGGACGACTCAAGGCAGCCGGTATTTCAGAAGAAGCGGGACTCAACGTCCGCGTGCTGTCGAAAGGCCGGATGGGTGTCGCGGGCACGACGGCGGCGCAGCCGGATCCCGAGGCGCTGCTCGAGCGCGCGCGGGCGTCGGCCGAGCTCGGGGAAGTCGTCGATCTGGCCTTTCCGAAAGCAGGGGCAGCCTCGCTGCCGCCGATTCCCACGTACTTCGATCGAACCGCGAACGCGTCACTCGATGATCTGATCGCGCTGGGGCGCATGCTCGTCGAACGGTTGGCCCGGCCCGACTGTCAGATCAACGTCTCCGTCGAGCGCGAAGTCGACGAAACGGCGGTCGGAAACACGGCGGGCGCGCGCGGCGAATACCGCGGCACCGGCATCGCGGTGACGGCGGACGTCACGCGGATTGCCGGGGACGACGTGCTGATGGTTTACGATCAGTACGTCGGCGCGGACATGCCGACTGACGCCGATCTCGAGGCGCTGGTCCGCTCGATCGAAACGCGTCTCTCGGCGGCGCTGACCGTCGTGACGCCACCCGACGGGTCGCTGCCCGTCGTATTCACTCCCGCGGGGCTCGCGGCGGTCGTGCTGCCGTTAGAGCAGGCGCTGTCGGGAAAAACGGTGCTTCAGGGAAGCTCACCGCTCGCCGACAAAGTCGGAGCGGTGATGTTCGATGAGCGGCTGTCGATCATCGACGATCCGCTCACGCCCGGCCGGCCTGCGTCGCGGCCTGTCGACGACGAGTGCGTCCCCTCGCGGGCCACGGGGCTCGTCGAACGCGGCGCCGTCGGACGGTTCGTGTACGACCTCGAGACCGCCGCGCGCGCGAAGACCCAGAGCACCGGCAACGGCAGACGTGGGATATTCGGCAAACCGCACATCGGGTACACGAATGTTCTGTTTCGCATCGGGGACGGCGCGCATAGTAGGCATGTAGGGGCGCAGTATGCTGCGCCCCCTTCCATCTTGGGCGGCGGTCTAATCGCCGACATCGACGACGGATTGATCGTGGACGATCTGATCGGCGTGGGGCAGGGCAACGTGATCAGCGGCGCGTTCAGTCATCCCGTTGGCCTCGCCTATCGCGTTCAACGCGGCGAGGTGACCGGCCGGGTGAAAGACGCGGCCGTCGCCGGCAACGCCTACGATTTGCTCAAACGCATTGGGGGAGTGGGGACGGACGGGCGCTGGTTGGGTTCGCGCTGGTCGCCGTCGTTGCTGCTGGAGGGGGTTAGCGTCGCGCGCCGTTAACCGCCGAGAGCCTCCGCGTAGCTTCGCCCCGCCGTCATCTCGTTGTAGACCTTCTCCAAAACCTCCGGTGTCGCTGACAGAAAGCGGCAGCGCGCATCGCCGCGGCTGCGGCACTCGACTTCCATGACAGCGACGGTCTCCTCCGACAGCCGTCCCAGAAAATCCGCCAGCATTCCCGCCGTGAAAAAACACATCGGGGATGGCGCGCTGCTCGGCTCTGCTTCCGCCCAATCGTTCGAGTCGATGGCCAGAGCTCCAGTCCCCACCGGGCTCATCGTCACCGTCCCCCATCCGCCACTCGTGAAAAAGTCCGACAGCGTCTCGGCGAGCAGCGCGGCGTCGAGGTTGCCGGGACTATCGACGCCGGTGCGCTCAGGCAGCCAGCTCGCAAACGCCGTGTAGATCGCCTCGCCCGCCGCGTAGCCGGCTTCTTGAAGGATCGTGACGGCCTGGTCGGGGGCGTGATTCGCGAGGCTGGCGTGCAGCTGGCGCAGTGTGCCGCGCCCAATGGCGAGATCGAAGGAGGTCATATCGCACGCCAACTTATGGTTCGGGCTTCGCGCGGCGCAAGAGTTCGGCTTCGTCGATTTGCTCGACGCCGAGGGCTTTGGCCTTGTCGAGCTTCGATCCGGGATCGGCGCCGACGACCAGCGCAGTCGTTTTCTTCGTAAGACTGTCGGAAACATGTCCCCCGGCGCCTTCGATCAGGTCGCGGGCCTGCTGGCGGGAAAGTGTCGGCA
Source organism: Gemmatimonadales bacterium (assembly GCA_035299765.1). Classification (GTDB taxonomy): domain Bacteria; phylum Gemmatimonadota; class Gemmatimonadetes; order Gemmatimonadales; family GWC2-71-9; genus 20CM-2-65-7. The sequence goes on along the minus strand of DATGVZ010000101.1, from coordinate 11,462 downwards.
GGGTTCCGGTCACGACGAATGTCCGATCGGCAAGCGGCCGCGGCCCCGTGGCCGTCGCGGTTTCCTTCATCGTGAGTCCGAGCCTCTCCAGGCGTTCGACGAGCGTGCGGTTGCGCGGCTCCGCGAAAAAGCCCGCGACCGCTTCCGTGATCGCCGGGCCCATGCCCCGGACCTCGCCGATCTCGGCGGCTGAGCCTTGCGACAACGCCTTCATCGTGCCGAAGTGCCGAGCCAGCAACTTCGCGCCCTGCGCGCCGACGTGGCGGATCCCGAGCGCGAAGAGCAGCGCCGAGAGCGGCTGCTCTTTGGACGCGGCGATGCTGTCGACGAGCTGCTGAGCCGACTTCTCGGCAAAGCCTTCGAGCGTCATCAGCTGCAACGGCGTCAGCTCGTACAAGTCGGCGACGTCGGCGATGCGTTTCGCGTCGAGCAGCGCGCGCACGCGCTCGTAGCCAAGCCCGCGAATGTCCATCGCGCCCCGGCCCGCGAAGTGAACGATGCCTTCGTGAATCCGCGCCGGGCACGAGATGTTGGGACAGAAGGTCATCACCTCGTCTTGCGGATGCTCGACCTGCGAGTTGCAGCTCGGGCAGCGCTCCGGCATGCGAAACTTCTTCTCGCCCCGGGGCCGGCCGGCCGCCGGCCCCAGAATTTGCGGGATCACTTCTCCTGCCCGTGTCACCTCGACCCAGTCGCCGACGCGAATATCCTTGGCGGCGATCAGGTCGCCGTTGTGCAGCGTGGCGTTGGAAACCGTGACGCCGCCGATCTCGACCGGCTCGAGCACGGCGTAGGGATTGAGCGCCCCCGTGCGACCGACGTTGATGCGGATCTCGAGCAGCTTCGTCACCTGGACTTCGGGCGCGAACTTGCGAGCGATCGACCAGCGCGGCTCCCGATTCCCGATCGTGCCCAGCTCGGCGTACAGCGACCGAAGGTCGACCTTCACGGCGACGCCGTCCGCGCCGTAATCGAGCTTCGGCAAGAGCGCCTGCAGCTTCGCGACGCCCAAGTGTGCGGCCGCGAGGTCGGCCGCGCGAGCATGATGCGGCTCCACGGGCAGTCCCCATTCGGGCATCGTCTCCAGCAGCTCGTGTTGCGACTCGAAGCTGAGCTTCTGACCGGGCGCTTCGATTTGGAATGTGAAGACGCGCAGGCCGCGCGCCCGCGTAATTCGCGGATCGAGCTGGCGTAACGCGCCGGCCGCGGCGTTGCGCGGATTGGCGAACGGCGGCTCACCGGCTTTTTCGCGATCGCGGTTGACCTTGACGAACTGGCTCTTGGGCAGGTAGACCTCGCCCCGCACTTCCATTTTCTTGGGCCAGCCTTTGCCCCGCAGGCGCAGCGGCAGATCGAGCACGGTGCGGAGATTGGCCGTCACGTCTTCGCCTTCCACGCCGTTGCCGCGCGTGACACCGGTGACCAGCAGGCCGTCTTCGTACGTGAGGCTCACGGCGGCGCCGTCGATCTTCACTTCCAACGTGTAGCCCGCCGCCTTTACCTCCGGCACCAGGCGCGCGTTGCGCTCCTCCCACTCCTCGAGCTCGGCTTCGGTGAAGGCATTCGCCAGCGACAGCATCGGCACGAGGTGGCGGTGTTTGCGGAAGGCAGTCGCGGGCGCGCCGCCCACGCGCAGGGTCGGCGAGTCGGGTGTGCGGAGATCGGGATGCGCGGTCTCGAGACTCTGCAGCTCGCGGAACAGCCGGTCGTACTCGGCGTCCGACATTTCCGGCTTGTCAAGGAGGTAATACGCGTGGTTCGCCCGCTCGAGAATCCGCCGCAGCTCGGCGGCGCGCGCCGCCGCCTTCTTCACCGCCCCTTGGCTTCCTCTTGGATGACCGCCATCGCCACGCTGACCAGGCGGTCCAGCTCGTCGGCGCTGGCTTTGGGTAGTTGGGTCTCGCCCCAAGCGCCTTCCCGTTGCCCGAACGCGTCGAGCAAACGCCGGAAAAAGGCGAGCAATGCCACGCGCTCGAGCTCCATGCTGCGGAGGTGCTCACCCGTCTCGTGCTGCCGGGCGGCCAGGCGCTCGTAGCGGTGGGCGTTGCGGAGGCTCTGCGCGGTGAGCGAGGCCACGACCTGGACGAAGCGGACGTCGGCATCGGAGAACGTCGGGCCGTCGCGATAGGTCCGCAGGAAAATCGCGCCGATCGCGACCGACCGCCATGTGATCGGCACGACGGTGATCGACTTCACGCGCCGATTGATCAGCTCGCCTTTCACGTGCCGCAGCGACGGGTCGTTGGCGGCGTCGGGAATGAACACGGTCTCGCCGCTCTGCATCGCGCGCTTCAGCTCCGGATAGCGCTCCAAATCGACGACGTAGTTGCGGATCGTGGGATCTTCGTACGAGGCGACGAGGCGCACGGAGCGGCCCCCCTTTTCGCCGAGGAAGATCGAGCAGCGGTCCAGGCCGAACGACTCGCCCAGCTTGCGCGCGATTGACTGGAGAATGTCAATGAAATGCAAAGAACTGGAGGCTTCCTTCAGGATCTCGATGACGGCGAGGAGGTGCTTGCGCTCGTGCTCGAGCTCGGCGATCCGCGCGGCGAGCCGTTCTGCTTCCGCGTGGGTGAGAGCCGAGTTGATCGTCACGTCTGGTCTTTCTCGTTCTTGATTTTTTCGAGCAAGTCGGCGGCCTCGCGCCGGTACTGCGGGTCGAGCACATCCTGAGTGGGGAGCGCGGGAATGGCCATGAGCTGCTCCCGCGCCTTGGAATACGCGCCGACGTCGGTGTAAATCTGCGCCAGCTCCAGACGGTGAAAGATCCAATCGGGACGGATCGCGACCGCGCGCTCCAGGTGCGCCACCGCGTCGTCCCAATTGGCCTTCGACATGAATCCGCCGCCGAAGAGCGCCTTCGCGAAGAATCGTTGGAAGCCGGAGAGTCGCTCCACCTCGGCATTCCAGGCGCCGAGCACGTGATGCGCGAAGTTGTGATTGGGTTTGATCTGGACGGCGCGGGTGGCTTCGTCGTAGATGATCTTGGCATACTTCACCCGTTCCTTGCTGCCCTTGGTGCGCGACAGCCGGCCCAGGACCATCGCGACCGCGTAATGGCCATCGGCCTGCGTTGAATCGGCGCGAACCGCGCGCTCGGCATAAACGCGTCCGACGGCGTAAAGACTATCGCGGCGGTGCTTGAGGGAATCGTCATTGCCCTGTATTTGTTTGGCAACGTCGGCGATCGCCCGCGCCGCCTTCCAGTTCGCCTCATAGCTCAGCGAATCGATGGCGAGGGCCGCCTGGTAATGGCGCAGCTGGACGTCGGGATGCATGAGGCCGGCGCTGTCGCCCGCGGCAACGTGTTGAGCGACGCTCTGCGCGGTGAGGCTGCCGCAGATGAGCGGCGCAATGAGAACGAGAGAGAGGCGCATCGAACAATGATCGTGGGACCCCTGATCGAGCGCAAGCGCGACGGCGCGGCGTTGAGTCCCGAGGAATGGTCCGCACTCGTCGCCGAATACACCGCGGATCGCATTCCCGATTATCAGATCGCCGCACTGCTCATGGCCGTGTTTCTCCGCGGCCTCGAGCGTCAGGAGTTGGCGGCGCTGACGGACGCGATGCTCGCGTCGGGGCAACGCCTCTCGTTCGACGGCTGGGCGACGCCGCGCATCGACAAGCATTCGACCGGCGGTGTCGGCGACAAGGTGTCGCTCGTGCTCGGCCCGCTGGTCGCCGCGTGCGGCGTCGCCGTGCCCATGATGTCCGGGCGCGGGCTCGGCCACACCGGCGGCACGCTCGACAAGCTCGAAGCGATTCCCGGTTTTCGCACCAATCTCTCTCTCGCCGAAGCGAAGGCGCAGGTCCAGAAGCTGGGGTGCGCGCTCATCGGCCAGACCGCCGAGATCGCGCCGGCGGATCGCAAGCTGTATGCGCTGCGCGACGTGACGGCGACTGTCGAATCGATTCCGCTGATCTCGGCGAGCATCATGTCGAAGAAGCTGGCCGAAGGGCTGAACGGCTTGGTGCTCGACGTGAAGAACGGCAGCGGCGCGTTTCTGCCGGAGGTGGACCGCGGACTGGAGCTCGCGAAGACGATGATCGCGCTGGGCGAGGACCGCGGGTGTCCGACCGTCGCGCTCATCACCGCCATGGACCGGCCGTTGGGTCGCGCGTGCGGCAACGTCCTCGAGACCGAAGAGGCGATTTTGGCGCTGCGCGGCGAGGGGCCGACCGATCTGCTCGAGGTGACGTACGCGCTCGGCGTCGAGATGCTGCTGCAGGCGGGCATCGAGAAGAACACGAAGAAAGCTCGCAAGAAACTCGAGACGGCGATCGACTCAGGGCTCGCCGCCGAGAAGTTCGAGCAGATCATCGAAGCCCAGGGCGGGAATCCGAAGGTGCTCGAGGATCCTTCTGTCTTACCGCAGGCGCAGGCGGTGGATGTCTTCGCCGCACCGCGTACCGGCGTGGTGCAGCGCGTGGAGCCGCGGACCATCGGACGGGCGATTATTGCTCTCGGCGGTGGCCGCCGCACGGTCGAGGACACGATCGACCACACGGTGGGATTCGTCATCACGGTGAAGCCGGGTGACAAGGTGCTGGAAGGTGAGCCGATCGCGTCGGTCTTTGCGAAGGATGCCGATGGCGTGCGCGCCGGGTTCGATGCTTTAACACAGGCGATTGTCATCGGCGACAAGCTCACCCACAAGCCACTCCCGCTCGTGTCCCATCGCGTGACCCGAGCGGGAGTCGAAGAGCTGCGCTAACGCCTCAGACGTCGAGGTTCTTCACGAACTTCGCGTTCTCCTCGATGAATCTGCGGCGCGGCTCGACCTCATCACCCATCAGCGTCTCGAACAGCTGTGACGCCTCGAGCGCATCTTCCATGGTCACCTTGAGCAGCGTCCGCTTCGCCGGATCCATCGTCGTATCGCGGAGCTGGTCGGGATTCATCTCGCCCAATCCCTTGTAGCGGCTCACCGTAATCGTCGAGCGTCCTTCGGCGCCGTTCGTGAGGCGCTTCACATAGCCGTCGCGCTCCTTTTCGTCGTACGCGTAGAACTCTTCCTTGCCTTTGGAAACACGATAAAGCGGCGGTTGCGCAATGTAGATGTACCCGATGTCGATCAGCTGCTTCATCTCCTTATAGAAGAAGGTGAGCAGCAGCGTCCGGATGTGCGCGCCGTCGACATCGGCGTCCGTCATGATGATGATCTTGTGGTAGCGCGCCTCGTCCATGTTGAAGTCCTCGCCCACGCCTGTCCCGATCGCCGTGATGATCGTCCGGATTTCCTCGTTGGAGAGGATCTTGTCGATGCGCGCCTTTTGCACGTTCAGGATCTTGCCGCGCAGCGGTAGGATTGCTTGATAGCTGCGATCGCGCCCCTGTTTGGCGGAACCACCGGCGGAATCGCCTTCGACCAGGTAGATCTCGCACAGCTTCGGATCCGTCAGTGAACAATCGGCGAGCTTGCCCGGCAGGATGCCGGCGTCGAGACCGCTCTTCTTGCGCACCAGCTCTCGCGCCTTCCGGGCCGCTTCGCGGGCACGCGCCGCGCTCACCGCCTTGGCGATGATGGCGCGGGCGACACTGGGATTCTTGTCGAAGAACTCGCCGAGGGCGTCGTTGACGACGGTTTTCACGATGCCTTCGACTTCAGAGTTGCCGAGCTTGGTCTTGGTTTGTCCCTCGAACTGCGGCGCAATAACCTTCACGTGCAGCACGCAGTTCAATCCTTCACGCACGTCGTCGCCGGAGAGCGTGAACTCCTCTTTCTTGAGCAGCCCGTCCTGCTTCGCCCACTCGTTGATCGTGCGAGTCAACGCCGACTTGAAGCCGGTGAGATGCGTGCCGCCCTCATGCGTATTGATGTTATTGACGAAGGTGAAGGTGTTTTCGCTGTACTGATCGTCGTACTGGATCGCGCCTTCGACCTCGGTGCCTTCGCGCGTGGCTTCGAAGGTGATCGGTTTCGGATGCAACGGGCGCCGGTTGCCGATCACCCATTTCACGAACTCCGCGAGCCCGCCTTTGTAGTGGAACGTCTCTTCCTTCTGACTGCCGCGACGCTCATCTTTGAGGACGATCGTCAATCCCTTATTGAGGAAGGCGAGCTCACGCAGGCGATTGGCGATCGTGGCGTAATCGAAGCGGGTTTCCGTGAAAATCTTGTCGTCCGGCCTGAACCAGACGGTCGTGCCCGTGCCCTTTGCTTTGCCGACGACCTCGAGCTTCTTCGTCGTCTCGCCGCGCTCGAAGGCCATGTGGTGGCGCTTGCCGTCGCGGTCGACCCACACTTCGAGCTTCTCCGACAGTGCGTTGACGACCGAAACGCCGACGCCATGGAGACCACCCGACACTTTGTAAGTGCTCTTGTCGAACTTGCCGCCGGCGTGCAGAACGGTGAGCGCGACTTCGACGCCGGGCTTCTTCTCGGTCTTGTGGATGTCCACCGGAATACCACGGCCGTTGTCGACGACCGTGACCGCATTGTCGGCGTGGATCGTGACATCGATCTTGGTCGCGAAACCCGCCAGGGCCTCATCGACCGAGTTGTCCACGACTTCGTAGACCAGGTGGTGCAGTCCGCGTGCGGAGACGGAGCCGATATACATCGCGGGACGGCGCCGCACCGCTTCGAGGCCCTTGAGGACCTGAATCGAGTCGGCCTGGTAGCCGCCGTTGGCTTTTTCTTTCTGAGGTGCTGCAGGTTTCTTCTTCGGCATCAATTTCCTAACGTGAGAGAAGCCACCGTATCGTCGTGATGCGGCCGGCGCCGCGACCCGCATTGATGCGAGCCATGATGTCGGGCGTCATCAACTGCAGCTCATTCATCCAAGCGCTGGTCGCCACGCGCACAAACAGCACACCATCGGGCGTGACGCTTTCAGGACTTGCGACTGCGGCGATCTGCGGTCCTACGAGGTGCGGCCAATCGGGAATGATCTGCGCCTGACCGACCCGCCGCGCCAAACCGGCGCGGCTCAAGTAGCCGGCGAGCGCTTCACTCACTGCGACTGGGGCGCTCTTTCTGGGGCGATCGGCCACCCCTAAAAATAGGCGGAAGTCATTGTCCTGTCAACAGTTAAGGCCAGTTACGGAAGTTACGGTACGACCACGACGTAGGTGTCGCGCTGGATGGCGAAAGCGCTGATATCGCGTGCGCGGAAGGATAATGGGACCCTGTTTCCGGGGGTGTGCCCTGCCGGCACGACGAACCGGTAGCCCGAGCTGAACGACCGCTGGAGGCCGGCGTCGGCGCCTTTCACCACTGAGTCGACGCTGACCCACACTGAATCGAGTCCCTCCGTATCCTGCGCGCGCACGATACCGGACACGGTGTCGGCCTTGCTGGCGCTCAGCGTGGTGTCATCGATGGTGAACGAGAGCTGCGGGGGACCGGGACGCAGGCGATCGCTGAGACATGCCGCGGCGCCAGCGGAGAGGAGCAGGATCAGCGTCCCTGAAATTTGGCGGATCGCTTTTCGAGAAATGCGGTCAGTCCTTCCTTCATGTCCTGGGTTGCGGCCAGCAAGCCGAAATGATTCGCTTCGAGCAGCAGGCCCTCATCGAGACTCATCTCGAGGCCCTGATCCACCGCCTCGATCGCGAGTCGGACGGCCAGCGGACCCATCGCGAGGATACCCCGCAGCATCTTCTCGGATTCGGCCAGCAAGTCAGTTGCGGGCACGACCTTGTTGACCAGGCCGATGCGATACGCTTCCTGCGCGTCGATCATCTCGCCCGTCAAGATCAGCTGTAACGCGACGCCTTTGCCGACGAGTCGGGGCAGGCGCTGCGTGCCGCCGTATCCCGGCGCGATGCCCAGTTTCACTTCGGGCTGTCCAAACTTCGCGTTCTCACTGGCAATTCTGATGTGGCACGCCATCGCCAGCTCGCAACCGCCGCCCAGCGCGAAGCCGTTGATGGCGGCGATGACCGGTTTGCCGCACGTCTCGATGCGCCGCAGGACACCCTGGCCGCGCTGTGCGCGCGCCTTGCCGTCAAACGGTCCCTGTTTCGATAGATCGCCGATGTCGGCGCCGGCGACGAACGACTTTGGGCCTGCGCCCGTGAGGATCGCGCCCTTGATCTCCGATTCGGTCGCGATGCGCTCGGCGGCCTGACCCAGTTCCGCCATCACCTGATCGTTCAAGGCGTTGAGCTTGTCGGGACGATTGATCGTGACAAACGCGATGCCGTCGCGGATGTCGAACAGGAGAGTTTGGTAGGCCATGGCGGAATCCTAACTCCAAAAGGCGGGGCCATGCAAAGACTAGGTGCACAGACGCAGCCGCGGGCATCGGTCTTCAGTCACCGGGACAATCCTCGCGCCGATGGTCCCGTTGACCAGTGCCTGTGCGTCCGCTGCTGCGTCTAGTTTTTGCATTCCCCCGCCTTAGGTTCTGCTGAGTGACTGTCCAGGCAATCTCATGGCTGCCGTCGGGGGCAGTGCGCATCATTGACCAGCGCGCGCTTCCCGAGTCGGTGATCATGCGCGACCTCGAGAGTGCTGAGGCCGTCGCGGACGCGATTCGCACACTCCAGGTGCGTGGCGCGCCGTTGATCGGCATCGCCGCCGCCATGGGCCTGGTTGCGGGAATGCGCGATGGGCGCGGCTTGCCGCGCGCGGCCTTCCTCGATCGTCTCGCGCCGCTTGTGGTGTTGCTTGGCGGCGCTCGTCCGACGGCCGTGAATCTCCGCTGGGCACTCGAGCGCATGCAGCAGGCGGCAGAGGTGACACCGGGCGACGGATCGGCGCTGTGGGAGCGGCTGCACGCCGAGGCGAGCGCCATCTGGGAAGAAGATCGGGCGATGTGCCGGCGCATTGGCGAGCATGGCCTGAGTTTGCTGACCAACGGAGCCAATGTGCTGACGCACTGCAACACCGGCGCGCTGGCAACCGGAGGTATCGGGACGGCGCTCGCGCCCATCTATCTCGCGCACGAACGGGGGCGCAACGTACACGTTTACGTGGACGAGACGCGACCGCTGCTTCAGGGATCGAGGCTTACCACGTGGGAGCTGATGCATGCCGGCATTGCGTGCACCCTGATCACTGACGGAGCCGCGGCGACGCTGATGCGTCAGGCGAAGGTCGACATGGTGCTGGTCGGCGCCGATCGGATCTGCGCCAACGGCGACTTCGCGAACAAGATCGGTACGTATGGGCTGGCCGTGCTCGCCCGTCATCACGGCGTGCCGTTCTATTGCGCCGCGCCGTGGTCGACGGTGGACGCGTCACTGGCAGACGGCAACCTCATTCCCATCGAGCAACGCTCGCCGAGTGAAATCACCGTCGTCGCCGGGCGGCCCACCGCGCCCGAAGGCGCTACCGCATTGAACCCCGCGTTCGACGTCACGCCGGCGCGCTATGTGAGTGGGTTCATCACCGATCGCGGAGTCGTGCAGCCCCCGTTCTCGGCATGAGATCCATCATCGCGGTGATTGGTGGCAGTACCTGCAGCGCCGAGGAGACCGCGCTCGCCGAGGACGTCGGACGGCGACTCGCTGACCAAGGCGCGGTCGTAATTTGCGGCGGGCTCGGCGGCGTCATGGAAGCGGTCGCGAAGGGCGCGCAATCAAACGGCGGGATCACGGTCGGCATCCTACCGGGTGGCGATCAAACGGCGGCCAATCAGTACATCGAGGTTCCACTCGCCACGGGTCTCGGCGAGATGCGGAATTTTCTGATCGTCCGTTCGGCCCACGCGCTCATCGCCATCGGTGGCGGCATCGGGACGCTGTCGGAGATCGCGCTGGCGCAGCGTATCGGCAAACCGGTGGTGGGCCTGCACGATTCCTTCAGGAACGCAGTCGACATGCCGCGTGTCGCGACGGCCGCGGAGGCTGTGACGTGGGCGCTGGAGCGGGCGCACAGCGGAGTGGTATAATACGAAGATGAAAGCAGGCACGAAGTTCGCACTGGGCGCGGTCTTGATCGTTGGATCGGTCGGCTATCTCATGGCTTCCGGGATCAAGCAGACTGCCCAGTATTTCCTCACGCCCAGCGAGCTCGCCCAGCGGGTCTCGGCGGACCCGTCGTTCTACGATCTCGGGCTCAAGGTGGGCGCGCGCGTCGTCCCCGGCACGGTGCAGAAAGAGATCGCCACGCAGACGCTGCGCTTTCACATCACGGACGGGACTGTCAGTTATCCGGTCATTTTCCGCGGGCTGCCTCCCGACACATTCACCGACTCCGTCGAAGTCGTCGTCGAAGGGCGACTCCAGAAGGATGGCGTGATTCACGCGACCGACGTGCTCGCCAAGTGCGGGTCGCGCTACGAAGCCGTTCCCAAGGCGTAAATGACGCTGCTTGGCCATTTATCCCTCTGGCTCGCGTTTCTCGTGGGCCTGTGGGGCGCAGTCACGGGATTCGTGGGGGGCGCGCAGGGACGCGCCGATCTGCAGCAGAGCGCGCGCCACGCGACGTTTGCATTGTTCGCCGCGCTCGTCGTGGCGGTCGTGTCGCTCGAGGTCGCCATCTTCCGCCACGATTTCTCCCTCGAGTACGTCGCGGCGTACACCAGCCGGAACTTGCCGACCTTCTACCTTTGGTCGGCGCTCTACGCGGGACAAAAGGGCAGCCTGCTGTTCTGGGCGACCGTGCTGAGTCTCTTCGCAGTGCTCGCGCAGCTGCTTACCAGCCGCCGCCATCGCGTGTATCTGCCGTATGTCGCCGGGGTCACCTGTCTCGTGGCGACATTTTTCATTTCGGTGATGCTCTTCGCCGCGAATCCGTTCCAGCGCCTGGCGTTCGCACCGCTCGACGGCAGCGGGATGAATCCCCAGCTCCAGAATCCCGGGATGGTCTTCCATCCGCCGATGCTCTACCTCGGCTACATCTCGATCACGATTCCGTTCGCGTTCGCGATCGGCGCGCTGCTCTCGAAGCAGCTCGACACCGAATGGCTCACCGCCATCCGCAAATGGACGCTGGTGTCGTGGCTATTTCTCAGCATCGGACTGCTCATCGGCATGTGGTGGGCGTACGTGGAGCTGGGATGGGGCGGATACTGGGCCTGGGATCCGGTTGAAAACGCCGCGTTGTTGCCGTGGCTGGTGATGACGGCATTTCTGCACTCGGTGATGATTCAGGAAAAGCGCGGCATGTTGAAGAAATGGAACCTCGGGTTGATCATTGGCGCCTGGCTGCTGTCGATCTTCGGCACGTTTCTCACCCGGTCGGGCGTGATCGCGAGCGTGCATTCCTTCACGCAGTCGAGCGTCGGCTGGTTCTTCCTGGTATTTCTGGGGTTTGCGGGTCTTGCGAGCCTAATCATTTACCTGAACCGGTTGCCCTTGCTCGGAACCGACGCGCGCCTCGAATCGATGGTGAGCCGGGAGGCGAGCTTCTTCTTCAATAATCTGCTGCTCATTGGGCTCGCGTTTTCGGTCCTCTGGGGGACGCTGTTCCCGATTCTTACCGAGTGGGTACGCGGCGTCAAAATCACGTATGGCCCGGCGACCTTTAACTTCGTGAATATCCCGCTCGGTCTGGTGCTGCTCCTGC
>DATGVZ010000100.1:0-28004 GCA_035299765.1 Gemmatimonadales bacterium | reverse complement strand
AGCACCACTAGACTGAAACCTCGCATTCCCCTTCCTCTTTCTTCGTTAATGGTGATGGTCCCGCAGAACGGCCGTGAGCGCCCGGACCAAGCCGGGGCCGATCGACTCTCCGCCGAGCCGGCGGAGCCTGAGGGAAAGCGGCACCGCGCGCCGCACATCCGCTTCGAACTGGACCGCCTCGAGAGCGACCTGTAAGCCGGTCAGCCGCGGCGCCGCATCGCGCCGGAACGTGAGCCGCGCCTCGTCACCCTTGATGAGTACCGTCTCCAAACCCACTTGGCCGCCCAGCGCGCGGAGCTCGGCGACGAGCAACAGACATTCGGCCTCGGGGGGCAACGGACCGAAGCGATCGCGCAGCTCTTCGCGAACGGCTTGAATCTCACACGCTTGCTCGGCCCGCGCCAGCCGCCGATAGAGATCGAGCTTCGCATCGTCGTCGGCGACATAACTGTCCGGCAGGTGCGCGGGCAGATCGAGCGTCACATCGGGCGGCGCGAACTGCTCCCTGCTCCCGGCTCCTGGGTCGCCCTGCTTCAGCGACCGAACCGTTTCCTCCAGCCAGCGGAGATAGGTATCGAATCCTACCGCCTGGACGTGCCCCGACTGCTCGCCGCCGAGCAGATTCCCCGCCCCGCGCAGCTCCAGGTCGCGCAGCGCGATCCGATAGCCGGACCCCAAGTCTGTATGATGCTCGAGTACCTGCAAACGTTCCTCGGCCTGGACGTCGACCTGATCGGGTACGAGGAGGTAACAGAACGCGCGCCGGTGGCTACGGCCCACTCGACCCCTCAGTTGGTAGAGCTGGGCGAGCCCGAATCGGTCGGCGCGGTCCACGATCATCGTGTTCGCGTTGGGCACGTCGAGGCCCGATTCGACGATCATCGTCGAGACGAGAATGTCGACCTCGCCGCGGACGAACCGGCCCATCACGGCCTCGAGATCCTGCTCCCGCATTTGCCCGTGCGCCACGGCGAGCCGCGCGCGCGGCGCGAGCGCCTGCACGCGCGCCGCGATCGTATCGATCGTCTCGATTCGGTTGTGGACGAAGTACACCTGGCCACCGCGGTCGAGTTCGCGCGCCATCGCCTCCTCGAGCAGCGCATCGTCCCACGGCTCGACGAATGTGAGCACGGGAGAACGGTCCTTGGGCGCGGTCTCGAGCAACGCGAGATCGCGCAAACCGGCGAGCGAGAGGTGGAGCGTTCGCGGGATGGGAGTTGCCGTGAGCGTCAGCACATCGACGCTGAGCTTCAACGTCTTCAGACGCTCCTTATGACGCACGCCAAAGCGATGCTCCTCATCCACGATGAGCAGCCCGAGATCCTTGAATTTCACGTCGGGCGAGAGGAGCCGGTGGGTCCCGATGACAATGTCGACCTCGCCGTTCGCGATGCGCTGCACGAGCGCCGCCATCTCCTTCGAGTTGCGGAAGCGCGACAACACCTCGATGCGGACCGGATAATCGGCGAGACGCTCGCGGAAGGTGCGGCCATGTTGCTCGGCAAGAATCGTCGTCGGCACGAGCACGACGGCTTGCTTCCCGGCCTGCACCGCCTTGAAGGCCGCGCGGACCGCGACCTCGGTCTTGCCGTACCCCACATCTCCGACCAGGAGACGATCCATGGGGCGAGCGCGCTCCATGTCGCGCTTGACCTCGTCCGATGCGCGGCGCTGGTCGGGGGTGTCCTCATAAAGGAAGGCGGACTCGAGCTCGCGCTGCCACGGCGTATCGGGGGGAAATGCGTAGCCAGTCGCCAGCTGTCGCCGTGCATACAGGTTGAGCAGTTCCGCCGCCATCGCGCGTATCGCTGCCCGCGTCTTGTCGCGCTGGCGCTGCCATGTCGTCGCGCCCAGCCGATGCAACCGCGGCGGCGGCGCGTCACCGTCGCCATCTCGACCCACCGTGCGATAAGGTTCGAGCTGATCGATGCGATAGAGGGGCACATTGAGCCGATCGCCGCCTTCGTATTCGACGACCGCGACTTCGAGCGTCACGCCCTCGGCGCCGACCGCGATGGTCTGGAGGCCGCGATAGATCCCGATCCCATGCTCGAGATGGACGACGTAGCCCCCCGGGGTAAGGGGCCGCGAGGCGGCGGTGCTGACGGCGCTCCGATAGCGGCGCGGGCGGCGCAGGCGGCGGGCACGACGGAAGATTTCGTGATCGGTGAGGATGCGCAGCGTCGGCATGATGAATCCGCCGTCGAGCGCGCCAACGGCGAGCGTCGCGCGGTCGACGCCGAGCAGCTCTTCCAGCCGCTCGAGCTGCCCCTCGTTGTCGCATAGGATGACGGTCGGTGGTGGAGTCGCGACGATCTGTCGCAGACGCTTCAAGTCGCGATCCACGTGATCGGGCGGAGCGAGCGGGAATCGCTGCTCGGTCTCGGCGTCCGAAACCGCAACGCGCGCGAGTCGTGCGAGCCGGCTACGCCAGGCGCCGGGGTCCAGGAGCAGGTCGTCGCGCGACGGCGGCTCCTCTCCCATGCGGCGCGCGACCTCGAGGTGATGCGCGGCGTCCGCCCAGGCGCGCTCGACTTCGCGCTCTACCGCCGACTCCTGATCCACGATGACGACGGTGTCGGTGGGCAGAAGGTCCAGGAGGTTTCTACGCAGGGGTGGAGCTTGCTGCGCCCCTACGTCACTATTCTCCGATTCCGCCCGTACCGGCAGGATCGTGATGCGATCCAGCGTTTCACCCGAGCGCTGCGAGTCGAGGTCGAAGCTGCGCACTGAGGCGACTTCGTCGCCCCACCACTCGACGCGCGCCGGCGCAGCCATGCCGAACCCGTAGACGTCGAGGATCCCGCCGCGAATGCTGTATTGCGCGACCTCGGTGACGGTTGGGACACGCGCATAACCCATCGCATCGAGCCGCTGCGTGGTGTCCGTGAGCCGGCGTTCTTCCTTACCGACTTCGATCACGAGTCGCGATTGCTCGAGCGCCGCGGGCACGGCAGTATGCTCGGCGCTCGCGCGCGCCGTGGTGACCAGGATGCGGACGCTGCCGCCCAGCAGCGCCTCCAGCGTTTCGATCCGCTCGCCCGCGAGCTCGTAATGTGGTTCTTCGACACCCAGCGACTCTCGCTGCGGATAGAGCGCCGGGCCGTCTGGTCCGAGCAAGGTCTGCAAGTCTGCAAGCCAGCGCTCGCCGTCCGCCGGCGTTGGCGCCACGACCGTGAACACCCGTTGCGGCAGCTGGCGCGCGAGCGTCGCCACGAGGACAGCGGGGCTCGAGCCCGGCAGACCTCCGGCGCCGATGCGGCGACCGGGGGCGGGCAGGCGCTCGATGAGCGATCGCGTCGCCGGGAGCTCGCCGAATCGGTCGAGGAGAAAATCGAGCGGCATCAGCGCGTGCGGGTGGCTACCCCCAACTCCGTGAACGCGAGCAACAGGGCGAGGCCCAACAATAGTCCGCTGATATCGGCGCGTCTCGTCCCCGAGAACCCTTCGGAAGCAAATGCCGAGTCGCTCAATACCTCGGCGCGTTCTTTCCCGCCTAACGCTGCGATTGCGACAGATGCGCTCGCAGGCGTGAGATCCGATTCCCGCGGATCAAGTCCGAAAACCGTCGCTCCAACCGTATCAGCGCCGCGTAATCGGAATTCGACTCGTGGTGCTCCTTCAGCCATGGTTACGTCCGCTTCGCCCCGCACGAGCCGGTTGACCAGCGCGTCGACAAAGGGCACAAATCCGGGCGTGGCCGGTAGGGCGGTCCAGGCCGTGTCGAGCCGGCTTCCGAGCAACACGACAGTGGCGGAGCGAATCAACCACGGCTCTCCATTCACCATGGCGAGGGTGTCACCGGCGCCTTCCCCTTCAAGGCGATACCGGCGCGTTACCTGCACGCCATCGATGATGGACAACTGCGGTGCCGCGATGCGGCCGGGCGATCCTGACAGCCCCCACTGCCACGGCACGCCGCGCGACGCGAGAGCGCGGTTTGCCTGTCCGACGAGCGCCGGATCCGCAGGCGGTTGGAGGATGGTGCGCGCGCCCGGCGGCGACTCGCCGCCCGTGATCACTACATCGCGTCCGGCCCCCTCCGCGACGCGATGCGCCTCTCGCAACACCAACAGGGCGGCCGCGACGAATCCGCCGGCCGCGGGTGTCGCCGTCACGCGGGCGGGGGGTGCCACGCGCCACGCGAATGGTCGGCGATCGTCGGCGCGCAGTTCGTCGGGTTCGAGCGCGGCCTCTCCGACCCACCATCCGGGCGCGAGCGACTGCGCCGGCAGCGATACCGTGACCACCGAGCCCGACCAGCCGGAATCCGCACGATCTCGCGGTGTTGCCAGGCCACGCGCCGCGATCTCACCTCGATCGCGCTCGCCGCGTTCCCCGCCGATCCGAATCGTGACCGGCACCGGCTCGGTTGTCACCCCGCCGGCGGTCGAACCGGCCAGCTCGATGACGGCGGCGCCTTCGGTGACGTGGACCGCCGCGACGCCACGGTTCGGCACCGCGCGACCCGGCTCGAGTGCCAGCACACGAACGCCGCGCGGCACATCGGCACGACCAGGCGTCACGGCCGTGCGCTGAAGATCGCTCAGGACGTGCACCTCGCGACCGCGCGATGGCTGCGCATTCACCAGACGCGCGGCGCGTTCGACCGCCTGCACGACGTCGAGTCGCTGCCACGCGGGCTTCACGCTGTCGAGGCTCGCCAGCAGCGCCTCGCGTGTCCCGCCGCGCAGCACGCCGTCAGCCAACATCAACCACACACGATCCGCGGAGGTCGTACGACTGATCGACGAGTGCGCCACAACGCGAAGCCGGTCCAATACCAGACGGCCGTTGACCACCGCTCCGGAGGACGGCGAATTGTCGAGGATAACGACGAGGGCTGTTGGCTCGTGCGCTCCTGCTCCGCGCACACGCATGAGCGGCCGGGCGGCCGCAAGCACGATCACGATGATCAACGCCGTGCGCAGGATGAGGAGGAGCAGGTGTCGGAGCTTGAGCCGTCGAGCGCTCTCGCGTTCCGCCGCGCTCAGGTACCGCACCGCGGGAAAGTCGAGCTCGGGTGGAACACGGCGCTGCAGCAGATGCAGCAAGGCCGGGATCGCGGCGGCGGCGAGTCCCAGTAGTGCCAGCGGATGGATGAACGTCACGTCAGAAGCCGCAATGCCATTCCGAACGGCATGTCGGTCTGCACGTGATGGTAGGCGATGCCGTGGCGCCGGCACGCCTTGCGCCATGCCGCGATCTCACGACGAACGGTGTCGGCATAGGCACGCGCGAGCTCGCGTGGTCGCACGACGACGCTCAGCGCTGATTCGGGATCACGGAATCGAACTTCGGGCGGACCTTCGAGCTCGACCTCGGCGGGATCCATAAGATGAAAGACCACGACTTGATGCCCGCGATGGCGGAGGTAGCGAAGGGCGGCGAGCGCGAGATCGCGGTCGAACAGGAGATCAGAAATGAGGACAACCATGCCGCGTCGAGCGAGCAATGCGGTCAGGCGCTGCAGCGCCGCGTGTGCCGCCGTGCCTTGCCCATCCGGCGTGTCGAGGAGACCGCGAACGATACGGGTCCACTGACCGGCTTTGACCCGCGCGGGGACAACTTGCCGGACTTGCTCATCGAATGTCACAAGACCGGTTGCATCTCGCTGCCGCAGCAGAATGAGTGCGAGCGCGGCACCCAGCCGGTCGGCGTACGCGCGCTTCGTGAGCCGCTCTGGCGAGCCGCGCCACGCCATCGAACGACTCGCGTCGACCAGGATCATCGAGCGAAGGTTCGTCTCCTCCTCGAACTGTTTGACGAACAGTCGATCGGAACGTCCCAGGATCCGCCAGTCGAGGTAGCGAAGCTCGTCCCCGGCCTGGTAGGCGCGGTGCTCGGTGAATTCCACTGAGAATCCCCGAAACGGCGATCGGTGCAGGCCGGCGAGAAAGCCCTCCACGACGCCCTCGGCGACAATCTCTATGCCCCCCAGCCGAGCAACCTCGGCGGGATCGAGGAGATCTAGCCGGCTAACCAGGGAATGTCCTTGCTATGGGACAAGCGGGTTTTATCGCTACGCAGCCAAGTCATTATGAGAATATAATTTAGGCGAATCTCAGGCTTGGCACAGTCTCTGCCTGCAGGCTGGGCGGGGAGGCATCATGTTCACACATCTCGCGTTGCTCAGCCTGGCCGTCGTGCCGGCACCCAGTGTCCGGGTGCCGAGCGCTTACCGTCCTCGAATTGAGCTGTGGACGAACCGTGGCGATGGCGCCGTTTATACACGCGGCGAGCATGTCCGGTTGTCCTTCCGTCTCGATCGTGACGCTTTCGTCACCATCTTCCGCGTCGATACCGATGGTCGTGTACGCGTGATGTTCCCGCGGGAGCCCTGGGAAGACAACTTCGCGCGCGGCGGCAGGGATTTCGAGGTAGATGGTACGGATTTGGCGAGCGACGCCTTCAGCATCGACGACTATCCCGGCGTGGGCTACTTATTCGCGGTCGCGTCCGCCGATCCTTTCACATACGATGGCATCGAGAGTGGCGATCATTGGGACTACCGCGTGATCGCGGATGGCCGCGTGCGCGGCGATCCATACGTCGCCCTCACAGACCTAGCACAACGCATCGAGCCGCAAGGTTATTCTGACTGGGACTACGACATTGTGTCGTACAACGTCGAGCGCCAGTACGACTATCCGCGCTTCCTCTGCTACGACTGCCACTCGTACGTCAGTTACCCGTACTGGGACCCCTATTCCTATTCATGCGTGCGATTCCGCATGTTCGTCTATGACGACCCCTGGTACTATCCGTACCGCTACTATGGCGGCACCAGGGTCGTTTTCGAGCGGCCTTTCCGCCCACAGCCGCGCTACATCTTCAAGGATTGGGGATCGGTTCGTCCGACCCGCGAGACTTTCGTATCGCGCGAGCGCGAGCGCCCCGACAACAATAATGGGCGCAGGGGTGTAACCGGTCGCGATATCGGCGGCCTGGGCGTCATTCCTCCGCCGAACGTGCGCGATCGTGGTGGACGTCCTGGCGACGACCACAATGGTGGCAACGGCAATGGCAATGGCCATGGCAACGGCAATGGTAACGGCAACAACGGTGGCAATGACGACCGCGGTCGCGGTCGCCGGGACCATCCGGATCATCCCGACCATCCGCAGCATCCAGATCGTCCGGATCAGCGCGGTCGGCCCGACAATCAGAACAACCCCGATCGGCCAAACCATCCGGACCGGCCGGACAACGGCAACCGGCCCGCTCCGGACCGGCCTATGATTTTGCCGCGCGACGATCCGCGTCCTGACCCGCGGACTCGGGTGCAAGAGCCGCGGCGGCCGGAACCCGAGCCTCGTCGTGAGGAGCCCCGTCGCGTTGAGCCACGCGTCGAGCCTCGCCGTGAGGAACCGCGGCGCGTAGAACCACCGGCTGAGCCACGTCGGGAAGAGCCGCGCCGTGCCGATCCACCGCGAGCGGAACCGAGCCGAGATCCGCCACGCGAGACGCCGCCCAGCAGCGGCAATGAGCCGGAAATGCGGCGACGCAAACCCTGACCATTCAACCTGAAACCCTGACGCGCTCGATCGTAGTCTCCCCCGGTCGGGCGCGTTAGTTTTTGGGTCCCTTTTTCTCCTGCCAGAGGTCGGTCCCGTGCGTCATCCGCATCGTCTGCTCGCGCTTTTGCTTCTTCCAGCACCCCTTGGTCTCGCGGCGCAATCGACTGCGCCACCCGCTCCCTCCGCACAGGCAGCCGCGCGGACAATCACCGCCGAGGACATCCGCCGCCGCATCGGCATTATCGCCGACGACTCGATGCGGGGCCGCGACACGCCGAGCCCGGAGCTGGAGAAGGTCGCCGCGTACATCGCCGGTGAATACCGGCGGTTGGGCCTGAAACCGGCCGGGGACAGCGGCGGCTTCCTGCAGCGCTACTCGCTCGATCGCGTGCAAGTCGTCGCGGAGAGCTCGATCGCGTTCCTGCACGGGGGGGGAGACGCTACGCTCAACTTCGGGAAGGATTTCGTATTCGCCGACAACATGTTCGAGAGCGGCGACTACGCCGGTGCGCTCGTGCTGCTCTCCGGGCCAGTGGGCGGTGCGGTGACCGCGGACACCGCTGCAGTCGCAGGCAAGATGGTGGTCGTGACCTCAGGCCCGCGCAATCGCGTGGAGCGTCAGCGCGTGCTCTCGTGGCATCCCGCAGGGATCGTCCTGATCACTCCCGTGCCCGACTCGATTTGGGCGCAGGTCGTCAGCCGCAATACACGACCCCAGCTACGCGACCCAAGCCGCCAAGTCGGCGGCCCCGTGATTCTCGGCGTCCGGCTGGCGTCGTTCCAGCCGATCGTCACGCGACTCGGCGGTGATTTGTCGGCCACACAGAATGCGACGACCTTCGCGGTGAAACCTCTGGGCGATGCCCAGCTTCACGTCCACGCCCGCATTCAGGCCGTGGAGCGCAATTCAGCCCCCAACGTCGTGGCCATACTCGAGGGCAGTGATCCGCAGCTCAAGAGCCAATACCTCGTCTTCAGCGCGCATATGGATCACATTGGCGTCGCGGGACCGCGCGGCAGCGGCGGCTGCCGGGCACAGGGCGCCGACTCGATTTGCAATGGCGCCGATGACGACGGATCCGGAACGGCCGCGGTCGTCGATCTGGCGCAAGCGTTTGTCAAACTCAATCCGCGCCCCAAGCGGTCATTGATCTTTCTGAACGTGAGCGGTGAGGAGAAGGGGCTGTGGGGAAGCGCCTATTTCGCGGATCATCCCGCGGTGCCGGTAAGTGACATCGTAGCCGATCTCAACATCGACATGATTGGTCGGAACTGGAAGGACACGATCGTCGCGATCGGCAAGGAGCACTCCGATCTGGGTGCGACGTTGAACCGCGTCGCCGCCGCGCACCCCGAGCTGAACATGCACGCGATCGACGACATCTGGCCGCAGGAAAACTTCTATTTCCGGTCGGATCACTTCAATTTCGCGCGCAAGGGCGTGCCCATTCTTTTCTTCTTCAGCGGCACGCATCCCGACTACCACCGGCCGGGGGATTCGGTGGACAAGATCGACGCGGAAAAGGAATCACGGATCACGCAGCTGATCTTCTTTCTCGGACTCGACGTGGCGAACGCCCCGGAGCGCCCCAAATGGAACCCCGACAGCTACAAGCGCATCGTGATGGGTCAGTAAGGCGGCGCTAGCGCTCCAGGACGACCAGGACCACGGAGCCCGGAATGATCGGCGGCCGCGGCCGTGGGCGATCCGCGGTCGGCGCGGGTGGCTGTCCGAATTGCGCGGCCACGGTGTAAATGCGGTGGGTGCGCTCGTCGAGGGCGACGGTGCGCCCACCGCGCTGCGTCGGGACCGTCGCAACCACCTTGAAGGTGTCCGGGCTTTGTTCATGCACCACAGTCAGCGTTCCTTCTCCATTCGAGCTGAATGCGAGCCGTGTCGCCGGATCGAAGGCGGCACCATCGACGCCCGCACCGATCGGCAGGGTTGCCAGAACGCGACCGCTGTCGGCGTCACTGACGGCCATCACGCCGTTACTGCACACCGAAAAGAGCCGGCGCTGCGCTCGGTCGATCGCCAATCCCGATGGCGCTTCGCACGGGGCGAGCGACCAGCGTTTTTGCACCGTCAGCGTGCGTGCGTCGAGCGCGACCACCTCGCTTTTGTCTTCGATGTTCACATAGACACGCCCGCGGCCATCGGCGACCGCGAACTCCGGTGCACCGCCGAGGTCCGTGGTCCCTACAACTGCGCCGGTATGAGGATCGATAACGGTGGTGTTGCCGCTGCCGCCGTTGAACGTGAACACACGCTGCGACACCGGCTCGTACGCGATTGCATCGGGATTGCGGCCGGTCACCTTGATGCTCGTGACAGGAGCAAGCGTCTTGAGGTCGAACACGGTCACCGTGGAATCGCGGCCGTTGCTCGTGTACCCGCGCCCGAGATCCCGCACGAGCGCGATCCCGTGGACGCCGAGGGTGTTGGGGATGTCGCCGACGATGGAGTCCTTGTCGAGATCGACGACCGTCACGTGCGTGCCGCGCGACACGTACAGCCGATGCGCGGCCGTATCGACGGTGAGATAATCCCAACCGCCCTCTCCGGGCAGTGGAATGCGCGCGACAACGTGATACGTGGACTGCTGAGCACTCACTGGCGCGGTGCAAACGGCGACGAGTGCGAGAAGCGGCAGTGTGATTCTCATGTGTAGGGCCTCCTGGAGTGCGTTGAACTTAGTCCTCTGGCGCCGACCTCGCCGCCTGATAATCCTTCGACGTTCCAAACTGAGGTTTGACGGGTGCGGGTACTGGTCGTAGAAGACGACCCTGAGCTCGCGGGCTTGTTGCGCGATGGCCTGCGGGAACATCGCATCGATCCGACACTCGCGTCCACCTTCGCCGAAGGGCGCGAGCAGGCGCTTGCGGGCGACTACGACGTGGTGATCCTCGACGTGCGGCTGCCAGGCGGAACCGGGCTCGATCTGTGCGCGGAGCTCCGTCGCGGGGGCATCCACGTTCCTGTGTTGATGCTGACCGCGCTCGATGCGGTCGATGATCGCGTGCGTGGCCTCGCCGCCGGCGCCGACGATTACCTGACCAAGCCGTTCGCCTTCCGCGAGCTCGTGGCCAGGCTTCAGGCACTCACTCGCCGGCGCGCGCTCGCCGTAGCTCCCTCCCGACTTGGCGTTGCGGATCTCGAAGTCGACCTCGCATCACGGCAAGTGCGTCGCGGCGGCCGCCCGATCGCCCTCACGGCCAAGGAGTTCGCGCTGCTCGAGCTATTGTTGCGGCATCCCGGCGAAGTGGTGGATCGCGCCACGATCACCGCGCATATCTGGGACACCAACCACGACCCCTTCGCCAATGTTCTGGAAGTGCTCGTGCGCCGGCTGCGCAGCAAGGTGGACGATGACTTCGATCACAAACTGATTACGACGGTCCGGGGCGCCGGATACCGACTCGGCAGCGCACCATGACGCTCGGCCGGCTGCGGGTGCGCTTGACCCTGTGGTACGCGGGGACATCCGCGGCGATTCTGCTCTTATTGGGCGCGGGGATTTTTCTCGCGATTGGCATTCAGGTTTCGAGACGACTGGATGCCTCTCTCGCCGCCGCGACAGCGGCCGTGATCCGCGCAACCCACGATCTCGAGGCCGAACGGGCGGCGGGTCGCGCGTCCGACGCCGTCGAAGAGCTGCACATTCCCGACCGCGATCTCTACCTCTTCGATTCCACCGCCCGGCCGATCACCCCGCCGCGTGCCGATGACTGGATTGTCGCCGCGGCCAGAGTCGCCGCGAAGAGCGGCCACGCCGAGACTCAGCGCGCCTCCGGCGAACACGAGCTCAGGTTGCACGCCACGCGCTTCGTGACGCCGTCGGGCACGACATACATCGCGGTAGCCGTCGCCGAGCGGCCCTCGATCGTGGATCAGTACGCGTGGCTCATCGGCACGTTCGGTGCGGCCGCGCTGTTCGGAATCGTGCTGGTGGTTGTCGGCGGCATCGTCCTGGCGCGGCAGTCCACGGTCCCCGTTGAACGCTCGATGGAACAGATGCGGCGGTTCATGGCGGACGCAGCACACGAGCTGCGGACGCCCATCGCGATTCTGCGCGCGCGCAGTGAAGTTGCGCTGGCGCACGCGCGCGATCCCGCGGGCGACGCAGCCGCCTTCCAGGCGATCGAGCGAGAGGCGGACCGAATGGGCAGCATCGTGGGCGATCTGCTGACCCTCGCTCGCGCGGATGCCGGCGAGCTACCGGTCGTACGGGAGCCGCTGTATCTGGACGACGTCGCCTCGCAAGCGGTGGAAGCGGCTCGGGCGCTGGCGGAGCGAAAGGGCGTCAGACTGGAGGTGGGTGCGTTTGAAGAAGCGAAGATCCTCGGCGATCCTAACTTGGCGCGCCGGCTCGTGTTGATCGTGCTCGACAACGCCATCAAGTACACCCCGCCAGGCGGCACAGTCCGGCTCGACGTGACGGCGCGCAACGGCAAGCGCTCGGTCATCGTATCCGATACGGGGATTGGGATTCCGAGCGAGCAGCTGCCTCGCATCTTTGAGCGCTTCTACCGCGGCGAGAGTGCTCGCCGCCATGCGGAGGGTGCCGGCTTGGGGCTCGCAATCGCGCAGTGGATCGCCGATTTCCACGATGCGCGGATCGCGGTGACCTCGCAGTCCGGGGGCGTAGGCACGCGCGTGCAGATCGATTTTCCCGAAAGCGTGTAAGCCTCCCGTAAGGTGCACTGGTTAATTTCCCCGGCCATGCGTCTCGCGTTGACACTTGCCTGTCTCCTGTCACCCGCTGTGCTGAACGCGCAACGACCGGTCACGCGTGCGGACGCCGTCGCAGCCGCGCTCGCTCGCGGCGCCCGCGCGGCGCTGGGCCGCGCCGACACGACGGCTGCGTTGGGCGGCGTTCGCAGCGCGCGCGCATTCCCCAACCCGACGTTTTCCGGCAGCTATACAAAGGATACGCCGCATTACCACGCGCTCGGCGATCTGCCGCTCGATCTCCCGTGGCTGCGATCGCCGCGCATCGGCGCCGCCGTAGCCGCCCGCGATGCGGCACGCTACCGATTTGCGTTCGAGCGCGCCGCCATCCGTTTCGATGTCGACACGACCTACACGCGCAGCCTCACGACCGCGCAGCATGCACGGCTGTCGCGCCGCACCGCGAACGACGCCGACAGCCTGCTCAAGGTTGCGGAGCTGCGGCGCGAGGTTGGCGACGTCAGCGAGTTGGACGTGCGGCTCGCCGCCGTGAATGCCGGACAGCTGGAGAACGTCGCGCTCGACGACTCGCTGGCGTCACTCAGCGTTCTGCTTTCGCTACAACTGCAGATGGGACTCACCGGTGATGCGCCGGCAATTGCACTTGCCGATTCGTTGGCTGCGCCGGCTGACTCAGTCAACACACCAACAGCCGGACGTGAGTTCCTGCCGGTTGCGGCCGCCGCGGCCTCACTGCGTTCCGCGGAGCGATCGTTGACGCTCGCTCGCGCCAGCCGGTTCGCGCCGAGCTTCCAGTTCGGAGTCGATAAGGGCGACCCGACGAGCCCGAACGCCAATCAGCTTCTGCCGGTCATCGGGTTTTCGCTCCCACTGCCGCTGTTCAACTGGAGCGGCGGCGAAATCACACGCGCGACCGCCGAGCGGGATCGCGCGACCGCGGAGCTCGACTTGACGCGCCGTGAAACTGACGCGGCGGTATCGCGCGCGCGCCGGGAACTTGTGGCGGCACGCGATCGGCTGCGTCGCTCCGCAGCGCTCGTGGCCAGCGCCGACCGAGTTGCCGCGATGTCGCTCCGGGCGTACGCTGAAGGCGCGATCGCCCTGGCGAACGTGCTCGAGGCGCAGCGCAATGCGCGCGAGATTCTGGCCCGCTACATCGACGATCTCGCCGCCGCGGATGCAGCCGCCCGCACGCTACGCTGGCTCACAGCGACTTCGGAGGAGCCGTGATGCGAATCGCACGCGCCACGCTGCTCGCCATGCTCGTCGCGTGGGGGGGGGGATGCAAAGGCAGCGCCAAGGCCTCTACCGAGGAAGCGCCCGCGGTCACCGGCGTGGGAACGGCGGCGGCCGAGGTTCAGGTTTTCCCCCAGACCGTGAATGCGATCGGCACGGTCGGTGTGCGACCGGATCGGTTTGCGGCCATGGCCGCGCCGGGTCCCACTCGCGTGGCGCGGGTGTTCGTGGTTGTCGGGCAACGCGTCGCGAAGGGCGATTCCCTGGTCGCGTTCGAGCGGGCGCCGTTCGACGCGGCGGCGCAGAGCGCCGGCGCGGCCCTCTCGAACGCCGAGCGCGCGTACGCGCGGGCCACGCGCCTCGCCCAGGCGGGTATTCTGCCTCAAAAAGACGCCGACCAGGCTGCCGCGGATCTCGCCGCCGCGCAGGCCGCGGCGGTCACTGCGCGCCGCTCGCAGGAGCTCGCGACGTTGCGCGCTCCCATCAATGGTGTCGTTACGCAGATGAGCGCCGTATTGGGCGCCTCCGTCGATCAAAGCCAAGCCCTCGTGCAGATCGCCGATCCGCACGCCCTCGATGTCCTATTAAATGTGTCGCCGTCAGAAGCCGCACGGATTCACGTCGGTGACACACTCGCGCTGAGCAGCGGCGACGGAACGCAAGGAGAATCGCTGGGATCCGCGACGGTGGTGAGCGTTGCGGTGGCCGTGGATTCGGCCTCCCGCGCCGTAGGTGTCCGGGCTCGGCCGCGGGCAAGTCCGAGAGACTCGTCCGCGCGACCGCTGCGACTGGGCGAATCGGTGTTCGGGCGAATCGTGACGGGCGCCCACGCCAACGCGGTCACGGTTCCGATCGAGGCGCTCGTTCCGGACGGGGAAAGATTCAGGGTATTCGTGGTGGACTCGGGCGGGATCGCGCATGCCCGCCCCGTGACCGTCGGCGCGCGCACCGAAGCGCGCGCTGAGATCGTGAGCGGCCTCTCCGCCGGTGAGACCGTGGTCACGACCGGTGCCTATGGCGTGACGGACAGCGCAAAGATCGGTACCAAGAGTCCGTGACGCTGTTCGACGTACTCAGCCGCCAGCGGCGTTTCATTTATCTGATCGTCGCGATTCTGAGCGCAGCGGGCATCTGGGCAGCGCTACGGCTGCCGTCGGCGATCTATCCGGAACTGCGCTTCTTCCGCATCACGGTTGTCGCGGAGGGCTCTACCCTTGGCGCTCGGCAAGTCGTCTTCAGCGTCACGCGACCTCTCGAAGAAACGGTGAGCATCGTGCCCGGCGTCACGCGGGTGCGGTCGCACACGATCCGAGGCGCGACGGAGATCTCGATCACCTTCGCCTCAGGCACGGACATGGATCGCGCACTCCAGTTGGTGCGCGCGCGCGTGAACCAGGTACAGGGAGTCTTGCCCGCGGATGTCGGGATCGAGGTCGAGCAGCTCGCGCCGTCGCTATTTCCAATCCTCTCCTACAACGTCGAAGGCGGTGAGCCGGCGCGGCTGTACGATCTCGCGCGCTACGACATCAAGCCGTTGATATCGCGCGTTCCCGGTGTTGGCCGCGTCGACGTACAAGGGTCGGATGTGCGCGAACTGGAAGTCATCGCCGACCCCGCGCTGCTCGCGGCGCATCGGCTGAGCTACAGCGATCTGGCCGATGCGATTCGCCGGGCGATCACGGTGCAGGCTGTGGGTCGCGTGGCGCAGGACTATCGGCAGTATTTGATCGTGACCGATCAGGAAGCTCACGCCGTCGACGACATCGGCAACGTCGTAGTGCGCGGCGGTCTGCACGTGCGCGACGTCGCGACGGTTCAGCTCGGCACCGAAGACCACGTGCGCATCATCGCCGGCGACGGCCGGCCCGCCGCGCTCATCAACATCACCCGGCAGCTCGGCGGCAATACGCTGGCGATCGCGGACAGCGTCGCGCGCATCATGAATACGATCGCGCCAACGCTGCCGCCGGGCGTTCACGTGAAGCCGGTCTACGATCAGGCGGAGCTGGTTCGTGAGGCCGTGCGTGCGGTGCGCGATGCGATGTTCATCGGCGCCGCGCTCGCCGTCCTCGTGTTGCTCGTGTTTCTCCGCCACGGGCGGATCACTGCGATCAGCGCGACGTCCATCCCGCTGACGCTCGCCATCACCGTGTTCGTCATGCAGCTCCTCGGCCAGACGTTCAACCTGATGACGTTGGGCGCCATGGCGATCGCGATCGGCCTCGTGATCGACGACGCAGTCGTGATCACCGAGAACATCGCGCGACATCTGCGTCTCACGAACGATCGTACACAAGCGATCCGGGCGGCGGTTCAGGAGCTCATCTGGCCGGTGACCACGTCCACGCTCACGACGGTCGTCGTGTTCCTGCCCCTCGGGTTGCTGCAGGGTGTCGTCGGCCAGTTCTTCGCGGCGCTCGCGACGACGTTGACCGTGGCGGTGCTCGTCTCGCTGGTCCTCGCCCTGACCATCATTCCGCTGCTCGCCGAGCAGTTTGTCACGCCGCATGAAGTGGAGCCCACGCGAACCGGCATATTGGCGCGCGCGCAGATCGCGCTCGAAGCGCTGGGCTCACGCTACGAACAAGCGCTCGGCGCGGTGCTGCACCACATCCGCGGCGTCGTCATCGCCGCGTTCACGTTGGTTCTCGTCGGGCTCGGACTGTGGCAACTCGTGGAGACCGGCTTTCTCCCCGAGATGGACGAAGGGGCCTTCGTGCTCGACTACTTCACGCCCGGCGGGACCGCGTTAGCCGAGACCGACCGCGAAGTCGGGATCGCCGAGCGGATCCTGGCGAAGACGCCGGAGATCGAGGCCACGTCCAGGCGGACGGGGGCGGAGCTGGGCCTGTTTGCAACGTCGCAGAACACGGGCGACATCGCCGCGCGATTGGTCGCCCCGAGCAAGCGGTCGCGGGACATCTTCGCCGTCATCGACGACGTACGCGGCCAAATCACGGCGGCAGTACCGCGGCTGCACATCGAGTTCGTCCAGATCCTGTCCGATGTCATCAACGATCTCGCCGGCGCGGCGAAGCCGGTCGAGATCAAACTGTTCGGTGAGAGCCTCGATTCGCTCGAAGCCTACGCGAAGCGACTCGAGCCGCGAATGGACAGCGTCGCGGGACTCGCGGACCTCTACAACGGTGTCAGCGAGCCGTCACCGGAGTTGTTGATGCGGGTGAATCAGGCCGACGCGGATCGGCTGGGCCTGGCGCCGGAGGACGTCGGCAATGCGGTGAGCGCCGCTCTCCTCGGCATGCGCGCGGGCGAAGTGCGGGCCGGGGACCGTCCCGTCGCGGTGCGCGTGCGCGCGCCGGACTCGGTGCGCTACGATCCGCTCCGTCTCCGGTCCCTTCCGGTCAACGGAACGCCGCTCGGCAGTCTAGCCACGTTCACGCAGGCAGAGTCGCGGATGAGCCTCGAGCGTGAGAATCAGCAGCAGATGATCGCGATGACGGCGGGCGTGAACGGGCGCTCGCTGGGCGGGGTAACGGGCGACGTCCGTCGCGTGATCGCCGCGCAGCCACCACCTGCGGGAATTCGCCTGGTCCTGGGCGGGCAATACGAAAGCCAGCAGCAAGCATTCCGCGCGCTGCTCCTCGTCTTGTTTCTGGCCGCGCTGAGTGTGTCGGCCGTCATGGTCGTGCAGTTCGAGTCGTTCGTCGAGCCGCTGGTCGTCTTGCTGGTGGCCCCAGTGTCGTTCGTCGGCGCCCTGATCTTGCTGCTCATCACCAAAACGGCGCTGAACGTGGCGTCCTTCATGGGGTTGATCCTGCTCGTCGGCTTGATCGTGAAGAACGGCATCATCCTGCTCGATTTCACGCGACTACGGATGCGGGACGAAGGAGTGCCTCTGGAAATCGCCATCCGGGAGGCGGCGAGAGTCCGGCTACGGCCGATATTGATGACAACCCTCTGCACGCTGTTTGGTCTGCTGCCCCTGGCCCTCGGAATCGGCGCGGGGAGTGAGCTGCAGCGGCCCCTGGCGCTGGCTGTCATCGGAGGATTAGTCCTGTCCACCCCGATTACGCTCTTCGCGGTCCCGACGCTACTCGTCGCGATTCGGGGAAGAGATTATCGGCTGCCGTGACGACCGGTGGATTAGGGCGGTCTCAAAGAACGACGTTCACACCACTTTTTCTTCGGAGCTGCACCATGCGCATTCTGAGCATCCTCACCCTACTTGCTGGACTCTCTCTTGGGGCGACCGGCCTCGCCGCCCAGGAGCGGAACGTTCCGGACAGCCTCGTTGCCAAAGCCAAGGTCAGCGAAGACTCAGCCCGCGCCGTCGCGCTGAAGCGCGTGCCGGGCGACCTGCAAAGCACCATGTTGGTCAGCCGGCGCGGACGCCTGTCGTGGGTGTTCGAAATCAAACGCACCGGCCGGACGGGGGCCACGAAGGTCACCGTGAACGCGAACAATGGTCGCGTCGTCTCCGTGGCGCGGTCGGGATCTAAAGCGAAGTCAGCAACTCGGCATTCGTCTTAGCGCGTTTCATCTGTTGTAGGAGCGACTGCATTGCCTGCTCCGGCGGGAGACCGACAAGAGCCCGCCGGAGCTTTTGTTTCGCCTCGATCGTCTTGGCGTCGCCGAGCAGCTCTTCGCGACGCGTGCCGCTCGCCGCGATGTCGACGGCCGGGTAGATCCGCCGGTCAGCCAGCTCGCGCGTGAGCCGCAGCTCGGCATTCCCTGTCCCCTTGAACTCTTCGAAGATCACGTCGTCCATCCGGCTCTCGGTCTCGACGAGTGCCGTCGCGATCACGGTGAGAGATCCGCCCGTCGGCACCGCGCGCGCGGCTCCGAACAACCCTTTTGGTTTGGCGAGCGCGTTCGCGTCGAGACCGCCCGACATCGTGCGACCGCTGCCCCGCCCCGTGGTGTTGTGGGAGCGCGCGAGCCGCGTGAGCGAGTCGAGCACGATCACGACGTCCCGGCCGAGCTCGACTTGTCGCCGGGCGTGATCGAAGACCATATCGGCGGCAGCCACGTGGCGTTCGTGGGGCAGATCGAAGCTCGACGCGATCACCTCGCCTCTTCCCCAGTCCACCATTTCGCTGACTTCTTCCGGCCGCTCATCGACGAGCAGGATCAGCAGGCCCGCCTGCGGATGATTCTCCGCGACCGCCTCCGCGATGGCCTGGAGCATCATCGTCTTTCCCGCCTTGGGCGGTGACACGATGAGCGCGCGCTGGCCGAAACCGAACGGACAGATCAGATCCACGACGCGCTGCGTTTCCGCGGTCCGTGGACTCGTGGCGCGCGCGGTCTCCAGCGTGAGCGGGCGATTGGGATGGACGGCGCCGAGGTCTGCGAATTGGGGGCGGCCATCGAGCTGTGCGGCCGGAAGCCCGTTGACCGTCGTGACGCGCCCGTTCTCGAGGACGATCAAGTCGCCGCGGCGCAGACCTGGCAGTCGAACCTGCGGATCCCCTTTCGCGGGGAGATAGCTGTGCGCCGCGAGGCGGAGAAAACCGCCTTTTGGTGAAGGATCAAACCAGCCGGTTATTTGTGGCATCTCGAGGGGGCTGAGGAAAGCTACCCACTATATTTACCGCCGCATGCGACAGGATCATATCCGCAATTTCTGCATTGTGGCGCACATCGACCACGGCAAGTCCACCCTGGCCGACCGGCTCATCGAGCTGACGGGCACCCTCGACAAGCGGCTGATGCGCGACCAGGTCCTCGACACGATGGACCTCGAGCGCGAGCGGGGCATCACGATCAAGCTGAACGCGGTGCGGATGAGCTATCATGCGAAAGACGGGCAATTGTACGAGCTGAATCTCATCGATACGCCTGGTCACGTCGATTTCACGTACGAGGTATCGCGATCCCTGGTTGCCTGCGAGGGCGCCATTCTGGTGGTGGATGCCTCACAGGGCATTCAGGCGCAAACGCTCTCCAATCTGCTGCTGGCGATGGATGCGGGACTCGAAATCATACCCGTCCTGAACAAGATCGATCTTCCCGGTGCCGAGCCCGACAAGCGCGCCCAAGAGATCCACGACCTCATCGGCACGAAGCCGGACGAGATCCTCCGCATATCCGCCAAGGAAGGGCGCGGTGTCCCCGAGCTGCTCGAGGCGGTCGTACGGCGCGTCCCCGCCCCCCGCGGGGATCACGAAGCCCCGTTGCGCGCGTTGATCTTCGACTCCTATTACGACCGGTACCGCGGCGCGATTCCGTCGATCCGGGTTGTGGACGGCATCATCAAACCGGGAATGAAAGTTGCGTTCGGCGCGCACCGCGACGACGTCTACGAGGTCGACGAAGTCGGATATCTCCAGCTAGGGCCTAAGCCTACGGAGCAGCTCGAGGCGGGAGAGGTCGGCTACCTCGTGGCCAACGTCCGCGGCGTGCGGGAGATCCGACCAGGCGACACGGTGTTCGATGCCGAGCATCGAGACGTCGCACTCCTGCCCGGGTACCGCGACATCCAGTCGATGGTCTTCGCGGGACTCTATCCGACCAACGCCGAGCAGTACGAGGAGCTCCGGGACGCGCTGGCGAAGTTGCAGTTGAACGACGCGTCGCTCCACTACGAGCCCGAGACGTCGGTCGCCCTCGGCTTCGGGTTTCGGTGCGGGTTCCTCGGCTTGCTGCACATGGAGATCGTGCGCGAGCGGCTCGAGCGCGAGTTCGACCTCGACCTCATCAGTACCGTTCCCAACGTCGAATACCACGTCTATCGCACCGACAGCACGATGGAGCTGGTCGAAAACCCGAGCCTCCTGCCGCACGGCTCGACTGTCGATCGGATCGAGGAGCCTTACGTCAAAGCCCGCATTTTCGTGCCGGCCGACTATATCGGCGGCATCATGAAGCTCGGGCAGGAACGTCGCGGCGTGTACCGCGGGATGCAGTATCTCGATCCCACGCGCGTCGAATTCGACTGGGAATTCCCGTTGGCTGAGATCATTCTCGACTTCTACGACAAGCTGAAAACGATTTCACGCGGCTACGCGTCGCTCGATTACGAATTCCTCGCGTATCGCCCCGGGGAACTGGTGAAGCTCGACATGCTCCTGAACGGCGAAGCGGTGGACGCGTTCAGCGTCATCATCCATCGCGACAAGGCCTACGAATGGGGACGCAAGATCGCCGAGAAGCTGAAGGATCTGATTCCGCGCCAGCTGTTCGAGGTGGTCATCCAGGCGGCGATCGGGACGAAGGTGATCGCGCGCCAGTCGATCCGGCCGCTGCGCAAGAACGTCACCGCCAAGTGCTACGGCGGCGACGTCACGCGCAAGCGCAAGCTGCTCGAGAAGCAGCGCGAGGGAAAGAAGCGGATGAAGCAAGTCGGGACGGTCGAAATCCCTCAGGAAGCCTTCCTGGCGGTGCTCCAGGTTGAATAGCGTCGTCGTTCAGACCGCCTTCCTCGGCGATGTCGTTCTGACGACGCCGCTGCTGGCGGCGGTCGCAGCGCGGCACGGACCAGTCGATGTCGTAACCACGCCAGTCGCCGCGCCGCTGCTCGAAACGCACTCCGCCGTTCGCCAGGTGATCCCCTACGACAAGCATCGTAGCGACCGCGGCTGGGCCGGCCTCCGCGCGATGGTGCAGAGACTCAAGACTGAAAAGTACGATCGCGCTTATCTGCCGCATCAGTCGCTCCGTACGGCTTCCCTAGCCCTGCTGGCCAGTATCCCATCCCGAATTGGCTTTGCCGGCACCTGGTCCTTCCTCTATACAGAATCCCGCCGGAAGCCCGCCGAGGGCCATGAAAGCGACCGTCTCTTGGCCCTCGCGGATGAGGCCCCGGCCGCCTATCCTCCCCAACTGCGGCCCACACCTATGGATGTGCAGGCAGCGGCCGATCTGCTCGAAGGGGCGGGCATTGGCTACGCGACACCGCTGATCGCAATCGCGCCCGGCTCGATTTGGGGCAGCAAGCGCTGGCCGTACTACGCGGAGCTGGCCGCCGCACTGGCGAGCACATTCGCGGTCGCCGCGGTGGGCGGCCCGGACGATGTCAGTTTGGGCGATCAGATCGCTCGGGCCGTCGACGCATCCGGTGGTCGGGCCGTCAATGCCTGTAGCAAGCTGACGCTGCGGCAGTCGGCTGCGTTGATCGGCCGAGCAGCACTCGTCGTCACGAATGACAGCGCGCCACTGCATCTGGCGACTGCAGTCGGAACTCCCGTCGTCGCGGTGTTCGGTCCCACCGTGCCGGAGTTCGGATTCGGTCCATTGCGCGCGGGGGACGTGTCGTTAGGAATCGACGGACTGCAGTGCCGGCCGTGCTCGGCGCACGGACCGCCAGCGTGCCCATTGGGCCATCATCGCTGCATGCGCGAGCTGACCGTCGAAGCCGTACTCGCCGCAATCGAGGAGACTGGTGCGCTACGTCGTCGGCGTTGATGTCGGGGGAACGAATCTCGTAGCCGGAACCGTCGCGGAGGACGGCTCCGAGATCCTCGGCGTCGTTTCCGAGCCCACGATGTCGGCCCAAGGCGCCGATGCCGTCATCTCGCGAATCGTGAAGCTCGCAAAGGCGTCCATTGCCGAGTCGGGGAAAAAAGTCGAGGGCGTGGGCATCGGCTCGCCGGGGCCGCTCAACACCAAGACCGGCATCGTGCTGCTGACCCCGAACCTCGGCTGGACGAACATGCCGCTCCGCGATCGCGTCAGCGAGGGGCTCGGCCTGCCCGCGACGCTCGATAACGACGCCAACTGTGCGATCTTCGGCGAGTGGTGGCGGGGTGCGGCGCGCGGCTCGAAATACGTCATCGGTCTCACGCTCGGCACCGGCATTGGCGGCGGCATCGTCATCGATGGCGAGATCTACCACGGCGTGACGGATGTGGCGGGGGAATTCGGGCACGTCACGATCGATGCCAACGGACGCCGCTGCAAATGCGGCAACTACGGTTGCATCGAGGCCTATGCGTCGGGGCCGGCGATCGCGGAGCGTGCCATCGAAGGGATCGCGTCGGGTGTCGACACGTCGTTGGGACAGTACGTGAAAGGCGACCTGACCAAGCTCACCGCGCAAATCGTGTACGAGGCCGCGAATGATGCCGACGAATGGGCGCTCGAGGTCGTGCGGGAAACCGCAGCGCTCCTCGGCGCGGCCGTGGCCGGTTTCATCAATATCTTCAATCCCGAGGTCGTCGTGATCTGTGGCGGCGTCACGCAGGCCGGAGACAAGCTGTTCAATCCGCTGCGCAGCGAAGTCAAGCGACGCGCGTTCAAGCCGGCTTGGGAAGCCTGCAAGATCGTGCCGGGCACGCTTCCCGGCACCGCCGGCGTATTCGGGGCGGCCGCGGTGTTCCTTCAAAAGCATTGGGGACTCCGCTGAAGCGACTCGGTGTGATCGGGTCGATGGTCTGGGATACGATCCACGGACGTGATCCCGCACAGGCCGCCGTGCAGGAGTGGGGCGGCATCTCCTACGCGCTCGCGGCGCTCGACGCCACACTTGCCGACGACTGGCAGATCGTACCGCTCATCAAGGTGGGCCGCGACCTAGCGACGAGAGCGAACGAGTTTCTCCGCAGTCTCAGACGCACGACGCACGACGCACGGTTTATTGAAGTGCCCGAGGCCAACAACCGCGTAACGCTACGCTACGAATCGCTCGAGCGGCGCTGCGAGCAGATGACGGGCGGAGTCCCGCCGTGGACGTGGCCCGAGCTGGGACCATTGGTGCGCGATCTCGACGCGCTGTACGTCAATTTCATCTCCGGCTTCGAGATGAATCTCGAAACAGCGCAGCTGCTGCGCCGCGGCTTTCCCAGATTCATGTACGCCGACTTGCACAGCCTCTTCCTGGGCAAGCAAGCAGATGGGATGCGCGTGCCACGTGCATTGCCGCAGGCACCCGCCTGGTTCGGCTGCTTCGACGTTATCCAGCTCAACGAAGATGAAATGAGCCAGCTCGGCAGCGATCCGCTGGCGATTGCCGCGGACGCGTTGCGCCAGGGCTGCCGCACGCTGTGCGTGACGTTGGGCGGACGGGGTGCGGCGTACTTTACGGGCGAGCCGATTCGGACCGCGCGCATTCCGGCTCCCGCAATTCATCCGCCAGCGTTCGCACAGGAAAACGATCCGACCGGCTGTGGCGACGTCTTCGGCGGCACCGTTGCCGCGGCCCTGGTCGGCGGTGCGTCGCTCGAGGAGGCACTGCGCGCCGGCACGCAGCTCGGCACCCGGAACCTGAGCCACCGCGGGGCGACCGGCCTCCGCGATCACCTGCTGGGCAAGCTCTCCGTGGCATGACGCGACTCGTCGAAGTGCCGACGCAGTTCGACGATCGCTCCTTTGACCAGTTCGCCGCGGCATACGCGCAGGCGCACGACGGCGAGCGCCTGCTCTTCGACGCACATGCAGCCGAGTGGGCATCGCCCTATGGACTGGTAGGCCTGCTCGCGGCCGGGGAAGCGGCCGCGCACAAGGGCGAGCGGCCGCTGCTCACGGCGCCGGCGAATCCCGACGTTGTGAGCTACTGGGCGCGCGCCGGCTTCTTCCGCGAAGCCGCCGACCTGTTCGAGATCCACGGCAAGGTGCCGAAGACGAAACCGGCGGTTGAGAGCGACGTGCTCCTGCCCGTGACGCCCGTGCGCGCCGCGGAGGATGTGCACGCCGTTGTGAGCACGATCCAGCAGCGCGCGTCCGCAATCCTCAGCTCGGAGCTGGGACTCGATCCGAAAGCGACGATGGGCTTCGCTATGGCGCTTTCGGAGTCTTGTCAGAATATTGTGGAGCACGCGGGCACCGGCGGCTGGGTTGCGGTGCAAGCGTACAACTGGCGGCGCAAGCTGGCGCGTCGTGTGGTGGTGATCGCGGTCGCGGACGCCGGCGTTGGCTTTCGGCATTCTCTGGAGTCGACGCAGGCCAAGCGCTTTGGCGACCGTTGGGGCGACGCGGCGGCGCTGGAAGCGGCCCTCGTTCAAGGCGTGAGCCGGTTCCGCGATCCAGGCAGAGGACAGGGCCTCGCCGGGATCAGACGCTATCTCGCCCGTTGGGACGGCAAGATCGCGATTCGCAGCGGCACCGCCCGCATCGCCATCGTGCCACGGTGGGACGACGACGTACCGCTCAAAGACGCGCTGCCTGCTTTTCCCGGATCGCAGGTGTTGCTCATCATCCCGGAGCTAGAGACCGAGAAAGGGTCGTCGAAGCGGTGATTCCTCACATCATGGTGCAGGCAGTGCTCCAGCAGGCGGTGGCCGGCTTTTACACCGACCTGGTTACTCGTCCCACCGGCCGCGCGGTTCGCGAAAACATCGAGCGGGAGCTGCTTCCGGGCATGATTGCCGTGATGGATTTCACCGGTGTGGGCTGCCTCGATTATTCCTGCGCCGACGAGATCGTCGCCAAGCTGGTGCGCGATAGAGTGAAGATGTTGCTGCTACGCGGCCTGACGGACGCACATCGCGAGGCCATCGAGCCGGTGCTGGCAGGCGCGGGCCTGGCTGTCTTGTACGAGCGACCGGACGGAGTGCTGGAAGGGTTGGGCGCCAGTGAACCGGCGCCGGCGCTGCTCGATGAGCTCGTGGCGCGGCGGCTCGCGGCTCGGAATCCCGGAGGCTCCATCAGACTCACCGCGGCGTGAAACGCCGTCGTCTGGGTCTGTCGACTCGCGCCATTCACGGCGACCCCAAAGCCCGCCCCGATTGGACCGCCGTAGCCCCGCCGCTCTACCAGAGCTCCACCTTCACGAATCCGGTCGGATCGACCGCCGAAGTCCTTTACAGCCGCTACGGCAATAATCCCAATCAGGTCGACATCGGCCGACGGCTGGCGCTGCTCGAGGGCGCCGACGCGGCGCTGTTTCTCGCGAGCGGCATGGCGGCCGCCGCGCTCGCGCACCTCGCGGTGCTGCGTCCCGGCGATCATCTGCTCGCGAGCGAATGGATCTATGGCGGCGTGTACCGGCTGTTTCGCGAGGAATTCGGGAAGCTGGGCATCGACGTCTCGTTCGTGAATCCCACGCAGTCGCGCACCTGGAAGCGCGCGATGCGCAAGACGACCCGCGCGGTCTTTCTCGAAACGCCGACCAATCCGCTGATGCGCGTGATCGATCTCGAGCCAATCGCCGCGCTCTGCAAGGAAGAGGGACTCGCGCTGATCGTGGATTCGACGTTCGCGTCGCCGGTGAACTTTCGACCACTCGAGCACGGCGCCGACATCGTCATTCACTCGGCGACGAAATACCTGAACGGCCACACGGATGTGATCGCCGGTGTCGTGGCGGGCACCGATCAAGTCGTCGAAGAAGTGCGGCGCCTGATGCAGGTGTGGGGGCAAGCGATCGATCCGTTCGCCGCCTGGTTGATCGACCGCGGGTTGCGCACCCTGATCGTGCGCGTCCAGCGCCAGAACGAGATCGGGATGGCCGTCGCCGAGTGGTGCGCGAAACAGGACGCGATCACCAAGGTGCACTATCCCGGGTTGCCGGCCCATCCGGATCACGAGCTCGCCAAGAAGACGCTGGCAGGCTTCGGCGGGATGTTGGGCATCGAGCTCAAGGGCGGGGTGCGGGCGGCCGAGCGGTTCCTCAAGTCGCTGACGATCGCGGCGCATGCGCCGAGCCTCGGTGGCGTCGAGACGCTGGTTTCCGAACCGCGGCTCACGTCGCACGCGAGTCTCACGGCGGAACAACGCGCGCAGGCTGGCATTCCCGACGGATTCCTGAGATTTTCCCTGGGACTGGAGGATCCCGATGATCTCATCGCGGACTTCGCCCAGGCTCTGGCGCGGCACTAAGTGATCAAGTTCACCAACGTCTTCAAGGCCTTCCCCAAGGGCGGCCTGGCGCTGAAGGACATCTCGTTCCACATCGCCAAGGGGGAATTCGCGTTTCTCACCGGCCATTCCGGCGCGGGCAAATCCACCGTCATGAAGTTGATCTACGCCGAGGAACGTCCCACCTCGGGAGAAGTACGTGTCTCCGGATACAACGTGAATGAGATGCGCCCGCGCGATGTCCCCCTGCTCCGCCGCAGGCTCGGGATCGTCTTCCAAGACTTCCGGCTGCTCGAAGACCGTACTGCCGAGGAGAACGTCGCCTTCGCGCTCGAGGTGACCGGCGCACGCTCGTCCACGATCGGTGCCCGGGTGATGCGCGTGCTCACGCAGGTCGGTCTTGCCGCCAAAGCGCAGGCCTATCCGCGCGAGCTGTCCGGCGGCGAGCAGCAGCGCGTCGCGATCGCGCGCGCGCTCGTGAACGAGCCGACGGTGCTGCTCGCGGACGAGCCCACCGGCAATCTCGACGAGCGGGCCACGCGCGGCGTCTTCCAGCTGCTGCGCGACATCAACGCCAGCGGCACCGCGGTCGTCATGGCGACGCATGACCTGGACATCGTGCGGCAGGCGCCATACCGCGTGATCGAGCTCCAGGAAGGCGCACTCGTCTACGATTCCGCCGTCGATGAGCCGCGCGATCAGGTGGCCGCGCCGTGAACCTCACCTTCCGCGAAGCGATGCTGACCTTCAAGCGGGCGCCGCTGCTCTCCGCCCTCTCGGTGACCACCATCGCGTTCTCGCTGTTCGTCCTCGGCTTGTTCGGTCTCGTGGTCGTGAACCTTCAGGACGCGTTGCACAGCGTCGAAGAACGCGTCGAGATCGTCGCCTACATCCTTCCCGGCACGCCCATCGAGGCCACCGCGCAGGCGCTGAAGGACGTCGAGGCGTTCCCCGAAGTCCAAACCGCGACCTACGTGTCGGAAGAAGAAGCCCTCACCCGCGCCCGCGCCGAGCTAGTCGAATTCCGCGACGTGCTGCGGGAGCTGGAGCGCAATCCCCTGCCCGCGTCGATCGAGGTCAAGCTGAAGCCCGGGTTTCGCGACGCCGATCATGTCGCGCCCGTGGCGGAGCGGATGAGTGGCTTCGGCTTCGTGGACGACGTCCGTTTTGGGCGAGACTGGGTCGAGCGGCTCGACCGGCTGCGGCAGTTGGCGGCGGCAGTGGGCATTGTCGTCGGTGCCGCGTTCGCCGTCGTGGCGATCATCATCATCGGCACGACGATTCGCATGGCAGTGCTGCAACGCAGCCGTGAGATCGCCATCATGCGACTGGTCGGCGCAACCAACGGTTTCATTCGTCGGCCGTTCCTGCTGCAAGGCGCGATCAAGGGACTGCTGGGTGGCGCGGTCGCACTCGGCCTTTCGTTCGCTGCTTATCTGCTCATCAATCGCTACCTGCTGCAGTCGTCGTTCTTCACGCAAGAAGAAGCCATCTCTATCGTGGGTTTCGGCGCGCTCATCGGACTACTCGGCAGCGCGACGAGTGTGGGGAGACACCTGAAGCGCGTATGAAGCACGCCGTTCTGCTGCTCTTGATGATTTCTACAGCTGCCGCCGCACAACGCCCGACGTATCAGCAGCAAATGCAGGAGAACCAACAGCGCCTCGAGGGCATCCGCCGCGAGCGTTCCGAAGTCGAGCAGGAGCTGGAGCGGCTCCGGACCCAGGCGCACTCGCTCTCCGATGAAATCTCCAACATCGAACAGCAAAAGCAGAGCACCAACCGCATCGTGAACGAGCTTGACCGGCAAATCACCGGTCTGGGCGGACAGATCGATCAGATCACGGTGGATCTGTTGA
>DATGVZ010000099.1:0-28906 GCA_035299765.1 Gemmatimonadales bacterium | reverse complement strand
CAGATCGACGGGCACAAGATCACGGTGAAGGGGCCGAAGGGCGAGATCAGCCGCACGCTGCACGAGGACATGCTGCTGACACTCGAGGACGGCACCGTCGTCGTGAAGCGTCCGTCCGACGAAGCCCAGCACAAGGCGCTGCACGGCCTCACGCGCACGCTCATCGCCAACATGGTGGAGGGCGTGACGGCAGGATTCGTGAAGTCGCTCGAGATCCAGGGCGTCGGCTACAAGGCCGAGCCCAAACCGTTCGGCGTGCAGCTGGTGGTCGGGTTCTCGCATCCCGTGCCGTATCACGCGCCGCAAGGCATCAAGATCACGGTGACGAACAACGTCCTCGTGAAGGTCGAAGGTATCGACAAGGAACTCGTGGGGCAGGTGGCCGCGGAGCTGCGCAACGTCCGGCCACCGGAGCCCTATAAGGGCAAGGGCATCCGCTACGTCGGCGAGCAGGTCCGCCGCAAGGCGGGCAAGACGGCCCAGGCGGCGAAATAATCATGCGATCGATTCACAAGATCAAAACAGCGGCCGACAACCGGTATCGCCGGCACCTCCGCGTTCGCAAGAAAGTGACAGGGACGGCCCAGCGGCCGCGCCTCGTCGTGTTCCGCTCCTCGAAGCACATCTACGCGCAGCTCGTCGACGATCAGCGCAACGTCACGCTCGCCGGCGCTGCCGATACGTCCGAAGGCGTCCAGGTCGAGGGCAAGGGCAAGGTCGCGCGCAGTTTCGCGCTCGGCCGGCTCATCGCGGCGAAAGCGAAAGAAAAAGGGATCGCGAAAGTCGTGTTCGATCGCGGCGGCTACCAGTATCACGGACGTGTGAAAGCCGTCGCCGATGGCGCTCGCAAAGGGGGATTGGAGTTCTGATGCCAGATCCAAAAGACGAAACCGTACCCTCGACTGAGGGAACCGCCGCGCCGACCAACGTCCCGGCGGCCGACGCTCCCCCTCCACCGGCGCCCGAAGAACACCGGCCGGCACGCGGTCCGCGCGGCGGTGGCGGAGGACGTGGTGGTCGGGGCAGGGGCCGGGGTGGTGACCGGCGCGACGGCGGCGACCGCCAGCGCGAAGGCGACGGCATGGTCGAGAACGTCGTCGCGATCAACCGCGTGGCGAAGGTCGTGAAGGGTGGCCGGCGCTTCAGCTTCAATGCGCTGGTCGCGGTCGGCGACGGCAAAGGCCAGGTGGGGATTGCCACGGGCAAGGCCAACGAAGTCAGCGAAGCCGTGCGCAAGGCGGTCGAGGCGGCGCGCCGCAGCATGTCGGAAGTGCCCCTCACCGGCGGCACGATCCCGCATGAAATCATCGGGAAGCACGGTGCCGGCCGGGTGCTGCTCAAGCCAGCGGCGTCGGGAACCGGCGTGATCGCCGGAGGTCCGGTGCGCGCGGTCCTCGAGTGTGCAGGCATTCGTGACATTCTCACGAAGAGCCTGGGCTCGACGAACCCGCACAACATGGTGCGGGCGACGATGGACGGGCTGAAGCGTCTCACGACCGCGCGGCGGGTCGCGCGGGAACGGGGCATCGAGGTCGAGGCGATTCCGTACCGCGCGAGGCAGGAATCGGTGGTGACGCATGGGTAGGCTGCCCCCGACACGCAAATACCGGAAGCGGAAACCGGGCCGCGATCGGGTGCTGCCGCCCGTGGGAAAAGGGGCGCTCCGGATCAAGCAGGTGCGCTCCGGTAGTGGCCACTCGTATCGGATGAAGCGCACGCTGATCGCCCTGGGTCTCAAGCATCACCAGGATGAAGTCGTGCACCCCGATCACCCGGCGCTGCGCGGCATGCTCCAACAGGTGCGTCACCTCGTGCAGGTGACGCCCGAGAAGGAAGGAAAGAAGTAGATGCCGGTCACCAAAACGAAGAGAAAGCGGAAAGCGAAAGCCGAGGCGCCCGCGCCCGTCACGCGACTCTCGCTCCACGACCTGCGGCCGCCCGCGGGTTCGCATCGGGCGCGCATTCGCAAAGGACGCGGGCCGGGGTCGGGCATCGGGAAGACGGCGGGCCGCGGCGGGAAAGGTCAGACGGCGCGGCAAGGCGGCAAGGTACGCCCGGGATTCGAAGGCGGGCAGATGCCGCTCATCCGGCGCATTCCCAAGCGCGGCTTCACCAATCCCTTCAAGCAGCCTGCGCAGGTGGTCAACGTGCGGCATCTCGTGCTGCTGGCGGAAGGGGTCGAGGTGACGCCGGAGACGCTGTTCGGCGCCGGGCTGGTGCGGCGGCCCGATCACCCGATCAAGCTGTTGGGAACGGGTGAGGTGTCGGGACGGAAGTTCGTCGTGAAGGGTGTGGCGGTTTCAGCGAGCGCCAAGACGAAGATCGAAGAGGCCGGCGGAACAATCGCGTGAGTAATCCGATCCCCAATCTGTTCAAGGTTCCGGAGCTCAAGGAAAAGCTCCTGTTCACCTTTTTGTGCCTCGCGATCTACCGGATCGGGGCACATATCGCGACGCCCGGCGTCAACGTCGACGCGCTCGCCGACTTCCTGACGAACGCGGGACAGGGCACCCTCTTCCAGCTCTACGATCTCTTCGCGGGCGGCGGGTTCTCGCGCGCGACCGTGTTTGCGCTCGGCATCATGCCCTACATCTCCGCGAGCATCGTCTTCCAGCTCGCCGGACCGGTGTTCCCGATCATCGAAAAGATGCAGCGCGACGACGATGGGAAGCGGAAGCTGACGCAGTGGACGCGCTATCTCACCGTCGTGCTGTGCATCTTCCAGGCGTACGGCTTCGCGATCTTCACCGAACAGCTGCCCAACGCGGTCGCGCATCCGGGGTGGGCATTCCGGATGACGACGGTGCTCACGCTCACCACGGGCGGCGTCTTCGTCATGTGGCTCGGCGAGCAGATCACCGAGCGGGGGATCGGCAACGGCATGAGCTTGCTGATCTTTTTCTCGATCATCGAGCGGATCCTGCCGGAGACGCTGCGCACGATCGAAGCGCTGCGCACGGGCACGCTCAGCTTCCCGGTACTGCTCATCGTGCTCATCATGATGGTGCTCGTGGTCGCGGGGACGGTCGCCATCACCGTAGCGGCCCGGCGGATCCCGGTGCAGATCCCGCGCAAAGTATTGGGCCGAGGACGCATGACCGAGGCTCAGAAAA
Organism: Gemmatimonadales bacterium; assembly: GCA_035299765.1. Taxonomy (GTDB): domain Bacteria; phylum Gemmatimonadota; class Gemmatimonadetes; order Gemmatimonadales; family GWC2-71-9; genus 20CM-2-65-7. The sequence continues at coordinate 25,793 of DATGVZ010000099.1, read as the reverse complement.
CGTTCATCCCGCTGCGCATCAATAGCGCGGGTGTGATGCCGATTATTTTTGCCCAGTCCTTGATTATTGTGCCCGGTACGGTGGCGACGTTCAGCGGCGTGGCCTGGCTGAAGCGGTTCGCCGAATACTTCAATACCACATCGGTCTGGTACGTCGTTTCGAGCGCCGCGCTGATCGTCTTCTTCGCGTACTTCTACACGTCCATCATTTTCAATCCTGTGGATCTGGCGGAGAACCTGAAGAAGCAGGGGGCTTTCATTCCCGGCGTGAAGCCCGGTGCCGCGACGGCGGATTACATCGACACGGTGCTGACCCGCATCACGCTGCCCGGCGCGATCTTCCTGACGTTCGTGGCGTTGCTGCCGATCGTCGTGTCCAACACGCTGAACATGCCGTTCGGGTTCGGTGGCACGGCGCTGCTGATCGTCGTCGGCGTGGCGCTCGATACCGTGCAGCAAGTCCAGCAGCACCTGTTGCTGCGGCAGTACGACGGCTTTATGAAGGGTGGCGGCGCGGGCGCTGGCACCTCGCGGGTTCGCTTCCGCCGCTAGTGTATATCCTCATCCTGGGGGCGCCGGGCTCGGGCAAAGGAACCCAGGGACAGATTCTCGCTGAGCGTCTCGGCCTTCCCAAGATCACCACCGGCGATTTGATCCGCGCGGCCATGCGGGACGGCACGCCGCTCGGCGTGGAAGCCAAGAAGTACTATGACGACGGCAAGCTCGTTCCCGACAGCGTGATTCTCAGTTTGATCAAGGACCAGCTCGCGCGTCCGGAGGCCAAGCAGGGCGCCATCCTGGACGGCTTCCCCCGCACCGCCGCGCAGGCCGAGCTCGTCGATAAGACGCTGGCCGCGCGTGGGCAGCGGCTGAATCACATTCTGTTGCTCGACGTCACCGAGGATGAGCTGGTGCGTCGCATGGCGCAGCGGGGCCGCACCGACGACACGCCCGCGGTCATCGCGAATCGCCAGAATTCCTACCAACGCGACACGGCTCCCCTCATCGCGCACTATGCGCAACGCGGGATCGTGCACCGTGTCCCCGGCACCGGGACGGTCGACCAGATCAGCGGAGCGATCAAGCGGATCATCGGGCGATGATCACCATCAAATCGCCGCGCGAGATCGAGACGATGGCCGCGGCCGGCCGGATCGTCGCCGAGACGCTGGCGCTGGTGGGCCGCCACATCCGGCCCGACATCACGACCGAAGAGCTCGATCGCCTCGCCGAGACGTTCATTCGCAGTCATCCGGGCGCGCAGCCCTCGTTCAAGGGGCTGTACGACTTTCCCGCCACCTTGTGCACGTCGATCAATCAGGAAATCGTGCACGGCATCCCGTCGCACAAACGGGTGCTGCACGACGGCGATATCCTCAGCGTGGACGTCGGTGTCTGGCTCGAGGGGTTGCACGCCGACTCGGCGGCGACGTTTCCGGTTGGTGACGTCACGCCGGCCGTGGCCCGCTTGCTCCAGGTCACGCAGGACGCGCTGGCGGCCGGCGTCGCGCAAGCGCGGGCCGGCAATCACGTTGGCGACATCGGACACGCCGTGCAACAAGTCGCGGAAGCCGCTGGATACTCGGTGGTGCGGGAGCTCGTGGGGCACGGCATCGGCGCGGCGTTTCACGAGGAGCCGCAGGTCCCGAACTACGGCAAGCCCAAGCGCGGCCCGCGGCTCATGCCCGGCATGACGATCGCGATCGAGCCGATGATCAATCAGGGCGGATCGGCGATCCGCACGCTGGACGACAAGTGGACGGTGGTGACGCAGGACGGATCGTTATCGGCGCACTTCGAACACACCGTCGCGATCGGGGAGAACGGACCTAGGATCCTGACAGCAATTCCCGCCCTTTAGTCTGATCTGACATCGCCGCCAGGTTTACTCTGACATTCTCCTCGGCGCCCGCGATCGCGGCGACGGCCAGTCCATCGGCCACCTCGGCGTCCGAGCGCGCGTTCTTGTTGCCGATCTTTTGGAGCTCCTCAGCCAGCTCCAGTACTCGCGACGCGCGCTTGGCAACCTCCGCGGGAACGCGTGCCGCAGCGAGCAGCGCGTCGTCTATGGCGCGCGTGCGTTGGGGATCGTGTTTAGGGATCTTGTAGGCCCGGCTCACGGCCGCATAAACCGCGGCGTCCTCATCCACCAGCCGGCGCAGCTCTCCTCGCAGCGCCTCAGCCGCGACGAGAATCTCCCGGGCGCGCTTGTCGACCGCGGCGTACGCCTTCCGTCCGATCGTGAGACGCGCCACCATCGCGACGAGCGCCGCTGCTAGAGTGCCGGCAAGCGCCGCGGCGCTCCCACCACCGGGTGTCGGTTCGCCGCTGGCGAGCTCGTCGATCCAGCCGTCCAGCGTCGGTTCTTGCGCTTCCCGAAACTTTGCCTCGAGGATGTGATCGGCCGCGTCAGGAAGCTGCAGCGCTGCTCCCGCAGCGCCAAAGATCGCGCGCTCCGGAATCAGGCCCACAATCTCGCTCTTGATCACATTCAGGCCGCGCTTCTCGGCCAGTCCCTTGATGGCGCCGAATACCATCGCGGGCGGCGTGATGTCGATGTCGAGCAGGTTCATGGACACCTGGGCGAGGCCATTGACCGCGAAGCCGCTCGCCTGCACCGCGGGAAGGCCGCCGCTCGACGTCCGGATCTGCTTGGCGATTTCCTTCGCGATGGCGACGTCCTTCGTATCGAGGTAGACGTTGTATGCCACGAGAAACGCTCTGGCACCGATGGCCGTGGCCCCAGCTGTGGGGTGGACGCGGGTCGGTCCGAAGTCCGGCTCGAGCACTCTGCCCTGCATTCCTTCGAACTCACCCTTGCGCACGTCGGGCAGCAGCACGCGTTCGGGGCGGGTTGCGGCTCGGGCGTAGAGAAAGACGGGTATCTGTAGCTCCTTGCCCACGCGCTCGCCTAACGTCCTGGCGAGCGCGACGCATTCGTCCATCGTGATTCCCGCAACGGGTACGAACGGTACCACGTCCGTCGCGCCCATCCGCGGGTGCTCACCCTTGTGTTTCGACAGGTCGATCCGCTGTGTCGCGACGCGCAGCGCCGCGAACGCCGCCTCGAGCGCCGCCGCGGGCGGGGCAACGAACGTGAACACCGATCGATTGTGCGAAACATCCGTTTGCACGTCGAGGAGGCGAACGCCCAGGACCGCCGTCAGCGCGTTGCGCAGCGCCTCGATCGTGCGCGGATCGCGACCTTCCGAAAAATTCGGCACACATTCGACGAGTTGAGAAGTCATCAGGCGCTGGCCAGCGTTTTCAGCAGCCACGCGTGCATGGCCGGGTTACCGGCGGCAATGTTGTCGTGATTCAGCACGTCCTCGTTGCCGTCGAACCGGGTTACCAGGCCACCCGCTTCGCGGATCAGCACCACGCCCGCCGCGATGTCCCACGGCGCTAGGCCCAGCTCCCAGAACGCGTCGAAATTGCCGGCGGCGACGTGCGCGAAGTCGAGCGCCGCCGAGCCCGCGCGGCGAATCCCGCTGACATTGCGCGTAATGGCGGCGAACTGTCGCAAATAGGTCTCGAGCGTCCCGAGCTGTCGAAAGGGAAATCCCGTCGCGATCAGCGCGCGTTTCGGCTCCGTCACCGTCGACACCTTCACGCGCGCCGTGCCCATCCACGTTCCACCACCGGTCCACGCGCGGTAGACGACGTCCTTCGGCACGTCGTGAATCACCCCCGCGCACAGCGCACCGCCGACCGCGCACCCGATGGACACCGCGTACTCGGGATAGCCGTGCAGGAAGTTGGTTGTGCCGTCGAGCGGATCGACGATCCAGACGACGTCGGCCTGAGCAACGAGTTCCGGTGTCAGCTCCTCACCGACCACGAGCGATCCGGGCACGCTGCGCAATAACTGCTCCGCGATCAGCGCTTCGGATCCGCGATCGATGTCGGTCACGAAGTCGTGCTGGCTCTTCTCCGTCCAGGCTTGCCAACCAGGGCGCACGGCGGCGCGCAGATACTCCGCTGCGCGCCGCGCCGCACCCTCCGCGACCTTGACTAAGTCCTTGTAATCTCGCACTTTGCAACGCCAATGGCGCGTGTTTTCAGCGGCATCCAGCCCTCCGGCGAGCTCCACATCGGCAATTATCTCGGCGCAGTGCAGAACTGGGTGCGACTGCAGACCCAGCACGACTGCCTGTTCTCGATCGTCGATCTCCACGCCGTCACGCAGCCGTACGACGCCGCCACGCTCGCCTCATTGACGCTCGATATGGCGGTCAGCTTGTACGCCGTCGGGCTGGATCCCGAGAAGTGCATCGTCTTCGTCCAGTCCCACGTCGCCGAACATACCGATCTGAACTGGCTGCTCACGACCGTCACGCCGCTCGGCGAGCTCGAGCGGCAGACGCAATTCAAGGATAAAGCGCAGCGACAGGAGAGCGTCCCCGCCGGCCTGCTCGCCTATCCGATACTGCAGGCAGCCGACGTGCTGCTCTACAAAGCTAGCCTCGTGCCGGTAGGAGAAGATCAGGTGCAGCATCTCGAGCTGATGCGCGAGATCGCGCGGCGCTGGAACGCGCGCCACGGCCACGGCTACTTCCCCGAGCCGCAACCGCTGCTGACGACAACCAAGCGCGTGCTGGGCCTCGACGGCAAGGCCAAAATGTCGAAGAGCCTCGGCAACACGATCGGTCTGTTCGAATCGCCGGAGGCCATTTGGGAAAAGTTGCGCCCGGCGGCGACCGATCCGGCTCGCAAGACCCGCAAGGATCCCGGCACGCCCGAGATCTGCAACATCTTCACCGTGCACCAGGGCTTCTCGCCGCCCGACACCGTCACCGAGGTCGCGCACAAGTGCCGGACCGCGGGGTGGGGATGTCTCGACTGCAAGCGGGTGCTCGCGGACAACATGATAGCGACGCTCGCGCCCATGCGCGAACGCGCGAATGCGCTGCGGCGCGAGCCCGCGACGGTCCTGGAGCGGCTGCGCGCGGGGGCCGGCAAGGCGCGTGTGCTCGCGCGCAAGACCATGGCCGAGGTGCGGGACCGGATGGGATTCCTCAAGGCGGGAGAGGATTGATATGGGCGAGATGATGCGCCACATGGCCGAGATACTCCGTCTCGCGCTCGTCGCCCAGGTGGGCTTGGCAACGCTGCTCGGGGGCGCGATCGGGTTGGAACGGGAGCTTGGCGGCAAGCCGGCGGGGCTGCGCACGAACATTCTCATCTGTATCGGCTCGGTCCTGTACACGCATCTGTCCATCGCCATGGTTGGAGCCGGAGCCGATCCGACGCGCGTGGCCGGACAGATCGTCACCGGCGTCGGTTTCATTGGGGCGGGGACGATTCTCCACGCGCGCGGCGCCGTCGTGGGACTCACGAGCGCGGCGACGATTTGGGTCGTCGCCGCGATCGGCGTCGCGTTGGGAAGCGGCTACTATGCCGAAGCGTTGGCGACGACGCTGGTCGTCCTGATCGTACTACAGGGGCTCGGGCGCGTAGAAATCGTCGTCGAGCGCCAATCCACGAGATCGAAGATCTCGGTTCACGCGCGCCCCGGTCCCACGGTCCTCGAGGATTTGGAGACGCTGGTGCGCCGCACCGGCCTGGAGATCCTGACGATCTCGAGCCGGCAAGAGAATGTCGATCTGGTTATCGACCTCGAGATGCGCGGTTCCAAGCGCCTGCACGATCAGGCAATGATCACGCTGTTGCACCACGATCAGGTGCGGACGGTCTCGACGGGGGAGTGAACGCGCGCCGTCTGGTAATCGATCTGGCGTCGCCCCGCGGCGTATGGCGGATTCCCAATGCCCGCGTGGTCGAGATCAGGAATGCGCTGGGCGCGGGGTGGGACGTCATGGAGGTAAAAGCGCCCGCCGTGTCCGACGGCGACGGCGGGTCGGGGTCACCGGAAGCGATCGCCGCCGCGCGTGGCGCCGAGATCTACATCGGATACGGCGTGCCAGCGGGGGTCGCGGCGGCGGCGAAAGGCACGCTGCGCTGGGTGCACACCGCCACCGCCGGCGTCGGGTCCAGTCTCGCGCATATCTCGGGCAGCGGAGTGGTACTCACCAACTCCGCCGGCGTGCACGCCGACCCGATGGCCGACTGGGTCATCGCCGCGATCGCCTATTTCACGCGCGGCCTCGACCGCATGGTGTCCGCCCAGCGTCAGGGGCGATGGGCCAAAGAAGACTTCACCGACGGCGCGATCCCGATGCGCGAATTCCGGGATTTGCGGCTCGGCGTTTTCGGGCTGGGCGGTATCGGAAGCGCGGTGGCGCGTCGCGGGCTCGCGCTCGGCATGTCGCTCGCGGCCGTACGACGTCGGCCGGAACTCGGCGGGCTGTCAGCCGCGCGATGGATCGGGACGTTAGCGGAGTTGCCGCGCCTGGCAGCGGGAAGTGACGTCCTCGTGATCGCGGCACCGCATACGACCGAGACCGCGGGTGCGGTCGATCGCCGCGTGCTCGAGATGCTGCCGCTCCACGCGCTCGTCATCAACGTTTCCCGCGGATCGCTGCTCGATGAGGCGGTGTTGCTGGAGCTGCTCGACAAGCGCCAACTCCGCGGCGCCGCGCTCGATGTATTCGGCGTAGAGCCGTTGCCACCTGAACACCCCTTCTGGCGTCATCCGCGCGTGCTCGTGAGCCCGCACGTCAGCTCCGTGACCAATGGCTTCTGGGAACGGGAAACTGCCCTCATCGTGGACAACATCCGGCGCTATCTTGCAGGGGCGCCCCTCACGAACGTCGTCGACCTCGACGCTGGGTACTGAATGGAAAAGATCATCAAGGCCGCCGTAGATCGGGGGGCCTCCGACCTGCACATCAAGGCCGGGGACGTCTTCCGGGCGCGCATCGACGGCAAGCTGGTCCCGCTGACCAAGCAGCGGCTCACGCCCCATCAGACCAAGGCCATCGCGCTACAGCTGATCGCCAACGAAGAGGACCGCGGCCGCATCGACAAGCTGCGGGACTACGACTGCTCCTGGGGCATGCCGGGCATCGGCCGGTTCCGGGTCAACATCCTGCGGCAACGCTCCTCGTTCATGATCGTGATGCGCGTGATTCCCTTCGACGTACCGACCTTCGAGTCGTTGAAGCTGCCTGCCGTGCTCACTCAGGTCGCGACCGCGGAGCGCGGCATGATCCTCGTGACCGGCGTGACGGGGTCGGGCAAGAGCTCGACGATGGCGGCGATCATCAACCACATCAATCAAAACCAGCATCGCCACATCCTTACGCTCGAAAACCCGATCGAATTTCTCCACCGCGACATCAACTGCTCCATCACCCAGCGCGAGATTGGTGTGGATACCGACGATTTTCGCACGGGGTTGCACGCGGCCTTACGCCAGGATCCGGACGTGATCCTGATCGGCGAGCTGCGGGATGCCGAGACGATCGACACGGCGATGAAGGCCGCGGAAACCGGCCACCTCCTCGTCTCGACGCTGCACACGCCCGATGCCGTGACGACCATCAGCCGGATTATTTCGATGTTCCCGCCGGAGGAGCAGGAAATTGCCCGGCTGCGACTGTCCGAGGCGCTGCACGCCGTCGTGTCGCAGCGCTTGCTGCCGCGAGGCGACGGCCACGGGCGCGCGGCGGCGCTCGAGGTCCTGCTGGCGACGGGTGCCGCGCGCGACATGATCCGCCAGCGCGACCGCACGCCGTCGCTGCACGACTACATCAAGGAATCGCGCGAACAGTACGGCATGCAGACGTTCGACCAGCATCTCATGGATCTCGTCGGCGAGGACGTCGTGACGTACGAGACCGCATTGGCCGCATCGTCGAATCCATCCGATTTTCAGCTGCAGGTCCGCACACTGCGGCGCCCATCACGGGTCGCCTCGGCGGCGCCGAGCGAGTGAACGGCGTTTTCGCGCCGATCACCACGCCGTTCGATCCCACGAGCGGTGACGTTGCGCCGCTCCATTTCCGGCAGAACATCTCGCGGCTCCTCACCGAGGGCGTGAACGGCATCGTCGTTTCCGGATCGACAGGGGAGGCGGCGCTGCTCGACGCCGATGAGCAACGACAGCTGGTCGCGGTGGCGCGCAAAGAGCTGAGCGACGGGGCCTGGCTGATTGCCGGCACCGGCGCGGAGTCGACGCGTCAGACGATCGCGTTGTCCCGGGCCGCCGCGCTCGAGGGTGCCAACGCGGTGCTCGTGCGCCCACCCGCGTACTTCTCGGCAGGCGCAACGCCGGCGTCGCTCGCCGTCCATTTCCGCGCCGTCGCCGACGCGAGCCCCGTGCCCGTGTTCGTCTACAACATCCCCAAGTACACTCATCTCGCGCTCGAGCCGGCGTTCTTGCAGCAGCTGACGGGACACGAGCGCATCATCGGAGTCAAAGATTCGTCGGGCGATCCGAAGAACCTGGCGGCATACCGGGAAGCGGTGCCGCAATGGACGGTGCTCGCGGGATCGGCGTCGCTGCTCTTCGCCGCGCTCGAGATGGGTTGTCAGGGTGGGGTGATCGGGGTTGCGTGCTTTGCGCCGAGTCTCTGCGTGCAGCTCGTGCGCGAGTTCGAGCAGGGGCATCGCGCCGCGGCGGGGCGGATCCAGGAACGCGTCACACCGCTCGACAAAGAGATCGTCGGCAAGCTCGGCCCCGCGGGCGTGAAAGCGGCAATGGACGCGGTGGGGTTATACGGTGGTCCCACGCGTCCGCCGCTCGCGCCCGTTTCAACCGCCGATCGCGAGCGCATTACGGCCCTCGTGCGCGGTGACTGATTACGGCGCGTTATTCCGCGAGCTGGCGATTCCACGGCTCGTAGGTTCAGTCAATCATGCCAAAGTTCGGGAGACTCTGAAGCGCGAGCTATCGGCGCGAGGCTTTCGTGTCGAGGAGCACGCCTTTGCGGGGCGGCCGTCCAAGGCACTGCTGGGTGCTCCGCGCCACATTCAAGGCATCAATCTCATCGCGATGCGTTCGCAGGTTGTGAAAACATGGCTCGTTGCTCACTATGACTCCAAAGGACAGCCGATCTCGATGGCTGTTCGATTATTGGGGTTCTTGGGGCTCGTGCTTGGGCTCGTCGGAGTATTGCTGGCGTCCCTGCCCGCGGCCGCGCTGCTGGTGATCAGCCTGGTTGTGGTCTTTCAGAATCGCGTGAACGACAACTCCCCTGGTGCGGTGGACAATGCGACCGCATTAATCGCGATCTTCATGACCCTCGATCAGCTGGCATCTTCATCCAGCGTCGGCGTGATTTTTCCCGACGGCGAAGAGCTCGGCCTTGTCGGTGCACGGGCGCTGGCCGCTGATCGCGCCGATCTCATTGCAGATGCCTCCGTGATCAATCTCGATGGCATCGATGACATCGGTCGGCCGGTTGCCTTTCTGCATCGAGCCGGGAGGACCAGTGTCGCCATCGCTGAGGCACTTCGGGCGGGGCGGTGGCGTTGGTTGCCGGTCGTCGTAGACGGTATTGCCTTAGCGCGGGTAGCACGCGAGTGTGTCACGATCCTGAAGGGAGATTGGCGCACCATGCGGGTCGTGCATCGTCCGGCGGACAACACAACTCGGGTCAGGTTGGACGGCGCCGCCACCGTCGCCGCGGCACTGGCGCGCGTGCTCCGCGCGGCATAGCTTCCCACAGAGGATACTCCAGAGCCCCCAGCGGGGGCTTTTTTATTTCCAGTGAGGAGAACCCTTCGTGTTCGGACCGAAGACGCAGTGTGTGGTCGTGGTCGGTGCCCAGTGGGGAGATGAGGGCAAAGGCAAAATCGTGGACGTCCTGGCCGAGCGCGCGGATCTCGTGGTGCGCTATCAGGGCGGCGCGAATGCAGGGCACACGGTGGACACGGGCGAGGGCAAGTCATTCGTCCTGCACCAGATCCCATCTGGAATTCTTCAGGGCGCGGTCTGCGTCGTCGGCAACGGCGTGGTGCTGGATCCCGAGCAGCTGTTCGCCGAGCTCGATGCGCTGGCGGCGCGCGGAGTCCGCACCGAGCACAAGCTGCACGTCTCGGAGCGCGCGCATCTCACGCTCCCCTATCACAAGCTGCTCGACCGCGCCCGTGAGAAGAAAGACCAGATCGGGACGACAGGGCGGGGCATCGGGCCGACGTATGAAGACAAGTACGGGCGCCGCGGCATGCGGGTCGGCGATCTGCGTAATCTCACGCGCGCTCAGGAGCAGGTCCGCGTCCGCGTGGAGGCGGCAAATCAGATGCTCGAGCTGCTCGCAGGCGGCTCGCGCGCCAGCGGCGAGCGGGCCAATGCTGAAGAGCACGTGCGTTTGCTCGAAAGACTGGCACCGCGACTATTGCCGTTGGCGGTCGATGCGGGTCGAGTGGTGTGGGAGGCGCTCGAGCGCGGAGAATCGGTGCTGCTCGAAGGCGCGCAGGGCGCGTTACTCGATGTCGACCACGGCACGTATCCCTACGTGACGTCGTCCAACACGACCGCGGGTGGCGCCGCTGTCGGCGTGGGAATCGGCCCCACCGCGATCGACGCCGTCCTCGGCGTGGTGAAGGCGTATACCACGCGGGTGGGCAACGGCCCCCTGCCCACCGAAGCGGCACCCGATGTGGCGCAGCGCATTCGCGAGCTGGGTGGCGAATTCGGCGCGACGACGGGACGGCCGCGGCGCTGCGGTTGGTTCGACGCGGTCGTCGTGCGGTACGCCGTTCGCGTGAACGGGTTGACGGGCTTGGCGGTCACGAAACTCGATGTGCTCGACACGTTCGCGGAGATCCCGGTGGGCGTCGGATATCGACTCGATGGCGAAACGATCGACAGCATGCCGGCGGACGTGGAGACGATCGGCAGAGTCCAGCCGATCTATGAAACGGTGCCGGGATGGCAAAAGCCTTTGACGGAGGTCCGTCGCCTGGCGGACTTGCCGCCCGCGGCGCGCGCGTATGTGGACCGGCTCCAGGATCTTGCCGGTGCGCCGATTCGCTACGTCAGCGTCGGGACGCGCCGAGATCAGATAATAGAGGTGTGAGCGGTTATTTTTGTACCGCATTCTGCATTCTCTATTGCAGAAGGCGGTACAGTAATTCTCCTAGGTCACCGTGACACTAATTGATGTGACAGCCCTTACAACTCGGCACCGTTCTTGCTACCCAGGCGCGCAGAATCTCTGCAAAGGGCAAACCGCCGGTGACGGCGGGGCGCAAAGCCAAGGGGTCTCGGCCGTACAGAGATAGCCCGGCTGCCAGAGTCACCCAGGCGCCCGCCCGATTTGCGAGAAGGAGTTCGCTTAGCTCACATCGGGTTCTAGGGCGCACGGTGTGCGGCAGGCGATCACCCCCTGGGGCAACTCAGGGGGTTTCTCGTTTCTGTTATGTTGGCCTCCAGATGCCGCCCGTTGTCCTCGTTGCTCCAGCCGCCTTCAAAGGCACCCTTGGTCCTCGTCAGGTCGCAGAGGCGCTCGCGATTGGCGTGCGCCGCGCGCTGCCAGGCGCCTCCGTGCTCGAGTGTCCGGTCGCTGACGGCGGCAACGGTCTGCTCGACGTGGTGCTGCCGGCGGGCGCGCTGCGTGAGCGGCTTCCGGTCACCGGTCCGATCGGCGAGCCGGTCTCTGCCGAACTGGGATGGATCGACGGCGAAACGGCAATCATCGAGAGCGCCTCCGCGTGCGGCCTGGCGCTGGTCGAGCCGGAAGATCGCGATCCGTTGCGTACCACCACCCGCGGCGTCGGCGAGCTGATTTGGACGGCGGTCGATCGTGGCGCCAAGTCGGTCGTCGTTGGACTCGGCGGCACGGCGACTGTCGATGGCGGCACAGGCGCGGCGCGCGGGCTCGGGTGGACATTCGAAAACGCCGAAGGCCAGTCGCTACCGGAGGGCGGTGGAGCGCTCGCGGAGCTCGCTGCATTCGCTTCGGGCTGGGGACTCGCGGCCCGCGTGGTCGCGCTCGCCGACGTCGCGACGCCACTGCTCGGCCCCGAGGGTGCCGCTCCCGTTTTCGGGCCGCAGAAAGGTGCCCGTCCGGAGGAGATTCCGCAGCTGGCCGACGGACTCGCGCGTCTGGCGGCGCTCTGGAGCGATGCGGGGCGGCCAGATCTCGGCTCCATGCCCATGGGCGGTGCGGCCGGCGGGCTGGGTGCTGGCCTCGTTTTTTTCGCGAAAGCCGAGCTCGCGGCCGGCGCGGAATGGGTTCTCGAGCGCGCCGGTTTCGACGCGGCGCTGGCCAAGGCGGACCTCGTCATCACCGCGGAAGGGGTCTTCGACCGGACGTCGCTCGTTGGAAAGGCGCCTGGAGAGGTCGTGCGGCGGGCTCAAGCAGCAAAGAAGAAGGTGGCAGTGGTCGCGGGCCGGGTGGAAGGCATGGTGGGGGTGCACACCGTCGGTGGCGACGGCGCCGGACGGATGCTGGACGGCCCAGCGCTTGCCCAGATGGCGGAACAGGTCGCGCGCGAGGCCCTCCACATTTAACTTCCGGCTTCCTTATGTCCCCCGCCCCCGTAACTGCCGATAAAATCATGGATAAGCTCGTGTCGCTGGCCAAGCGGCGCGGCTTCGTATTTCAATCCTCCGAGATCTACGGCGGCCTCGGCTCGGTCTGGGACTACGGTCCGCTGGGCGTCGAGCTCAAGAAGAACATCAAGGAGCGCTGGTGGCGGTCGATGGTCCACGAGCGCGAGGATATCGAGGGCCTGGACGCGGCCATCCTGATGCATCCCAAGGTATGGGAGGCGTCGGGTCACGTCGCCGGATTCACCGATCCACTCGTCGACTGTAAGAAGTGCAAGAATCGCTTTCGCGCGGACGATCCCAGGATCAAAGGCACGCCCGGCCAACCCGACGCGCAATGTCCCGTCTGCGGCAGCAAGGGCACGCTCACGGCGCCGCGGCAGTTCAACCTGATGTTCAAGACCTTCATGGGTCCGGTCGAGGAACAAGCCGCAGTCATCTATCTGCGGCCTGAAACGGCGCAGGGGATCTACGTGAACTATCTGAACGTACTGCAGTCGTCACGACAGAAGATCCCCTTTGGCATTGCGCAGATCGGAAAAGCGTTCCGCAACGAAATCACGCCCGGCAACTTCATTTTCCGGACGCGCGAATTCGAGCAAATGGAGATGCAGTTTTTCGTGAAGCCCGGCACCGAGAACGAGTGGTTCGAGTTCTGGCGCTCCGAGCGCATGAAGTGGGTGGAAGGGTTGGGCATCCGCTCCGACAAGCTGCGCTGGCATCAGCACGACACGGATGAGCTCGCGCACTACGCCAAGGACGCCTACGACATTCAGTACGAGTTTCCGTTCGGGTGGCAGGAGTTCGAGGGCATTCACAACCGCACGGACTTCGATCTCTCGAATCACCAGAAATACGCGGGGAAGAAACTCGACTACTTGGACCCCAAGACGAACGAACGATTCATTCCGTATGTCGTCGAGACTTCCGCGGGCGCGGATCGCACGACGCTCGTCGTGCTGTGCGATGCCTATCGAGAGGAAGAAGTCGGCGGCGCGGAAGCAGCAGAGGGTAGCGAGCAGCGGGTGGTGTTGAAGCTCAAGCCATCGCTTGCGCCACTCAAAGCGGCGGTGTTTCCGCTCGTCAACAAGGACGGCATGCCCGAATTGGCACACCGCATCTATGACGATCTGCGCCGGCACTTCAACGTGTTCTACGACGACGGTGGCTCGATCGGGCGGCGCTACCGCCGGCAAGACGAAGCGGGCACGCCGTTCGGCATCACGATCGACGGCCAGACGACACAGGATCAAACGGTGACGGTCCGCGACCGCGACACGCTGAAGCAGGACCGCGTCGCCGCCGCTCAGCTGGTCGACTATCTCACGCAAAAGCTCGCGGGTTGAGTAAGCGCGTACTCGTCGAGACAGGCGATTTGTTTTTCCGCGGCAAGATCCAGGAGATCGTGCGCGCGAGCGGCAGCGCAATCACTCGCGACGAGCCCTGCGATCTCGTGGTCGTCGAACTAGGAAAAGCAGGCGTACAAGACCGGATCCGCGGCTTGGTGGAGCGCGGAGTCGCGGTGCTCGCGTTCGGCTCTCATCTCAATGCCGAGCAGCTGCGCGATGCGAGGACTGCCGGAGCGCGCGCCGTGCCGAATTCCGAGATCGAATCGGCACTCCGCGCGCACCTGGAATCCTAGGAGCCCCTCCGGTCCCACGAAGGGCGTTCTATCTTCCAGCATATGCCCGGCATGACTTCCGATCGTAAACGCGTCGATGTCCTGGTGCTCGGGGCCGGTGCCGCCGGCCTCGCGGCCGCGCGGGATCTGTCACAAGCGGGCCTCCGCGTCACCGTCATCGAAGCGCGGCCGCGCATCGGCGGTCGGATTCTCACACGTCATGATCCCAGAGTGCCGGTGCCCCTCGAGCTCGGCGCCGAGTTCGTGCACGGCGAAGCGCGCGAGACGCTCGCGATCGCGCGGGCGGCGGGACTCGGCATCCTCGAGCTTCCCGACCTGCACGAGCTCGTGGCTGGAGGACGGTTCAAGCCGCTGCCCGATTTTTGGGGAGTCGTCGACAGTATGAATCGCGACCTGGTCCGCCGGATCGCGAAGCGCGGCAAAGATTTCCCCGTCAGCGAATACCTCGACTCGGCGCGACTCCCGCCGCTCCGACGTTCCATGCTCAAGAGCTTCGTCGAAGGGTGGTACGCCGCGCATCCGGAGCGGCTGAGCGCGCAGTCGCTTGCGGACGAGGCCTCCGACGGGGGCGGGGGGGCTGGCGAAGAGGAAATTCGCGCAGACAAGCAATTCCGGATCGCGAATGGCAACGACGCGCTGATGCAATGGCTGCGCGATGGCCTCGATCCCGACCGAACGCAGCTCCGCTTGAGCACGGTCGCGCACGTCGTCGCGTGGAAACGAGGCAATGTCAGCGTTGAATGTCATGCGGGCGACGGTGCTCCGCTCGAGGTCTCGCAGGCGCGCGCCGCGGTCGTGACGCTCCCCGTCGCGGTGCTCAAGGCGGGCGCGCTCCGATTCGCGCCCGCGATACCCGCGAAACAACGGGCGCTCGCAGGTCTCGAGGTCGGACACGTTTTCAAAATCGTACTGCGGTTCCGCGAAGCGTTTTGGGACGCGCCCGAGTTTCTCAAAGAGCGGCGGGGGAACGGTGACTCCGCCGGCAAGGGCTTGAACTTCCTGCACGCCGCCGGAGTCGAGATACCGACGTGGTGGAGTTCGCTGCCGGTGCGAGCGCCCCTGCTCACCGGTTGGGTGGGCGGCGTGGTCGCCGAAACCTTGCTCGCCGAGGAGCCATTGTCCCGGCTGGAGCGCAGCCTGGTGGCGTTGTCCGAGGTACTCGCCGTGCCCAGGCGCGAGCTGGAAGAGCAGCTCGATGCGTGGGCCAGTCATGATTGGCGTGCGGATCCGTTTTCGCGCGGGGCATACAGCTACATCGGTGTCGGCGGCAACGGCGCGCCACGCGCATTAACGCGACCGGTCGAAGGAACGCTGTTCTTTGCCGGCGAAGCGACGAACGCCGATGAAATCGGAACTGTTGCCGGAGCGTTGTCGAGCGGTCGTCGCGCCGCACGAGAGGTGCTGCGCGCACGGCGCTGAGTACTCGCTCGGCCGTATGGCTACGCGTCATTGCCGTCTTCAAGCTGGTCAAGGCGGTCTTGTGCATAGCGGTCGCGTTCGGCGCGCTGAAAATGCTGCAGCCCGGGCTCGCCCAACGCGCGCGGCGGACGATCGAAGCACTCGCGACCCACTTTGATCGCCGCTGGGCCGACCGTGTGATCGCCTGGTTGAGCAGCCAGCCGGCCAACCATCTTCACGTCATCGCGATCGTTGCGTTCCTCTACGCCGCCTTGTTCGTGACGGAGGGGTTGGGTCTGTGGGAGGAGAAGCGGTGGGCGGAGTATCTCACGGTGATCGCTACCCTCTCCTTCGTGCCGTTCGAGATCTATGAGCTCATCCGCCGGCAATCCGCGCTGCGCATCGCGGCACTCGTCATCAATGTGGTGATCGTCGTCTACCTGATTCAGCAGTTGCGGCATTCCAACCGAAGCGAAGCCGCAGCACATTCCTGAAATGGACCGCGATCGCGAGCCCGCGCGGCCGGACAAACACTGGCCCGAGGCTCCCGAATAAGCGCGTGCCTCTCAGGACAAGATCGCCACTCGCTGAATTAGGCGCACTGTCTATCTTCCTTCTCATGCGTCTCATAATCACGCCGCTGCTGTTGCTGGGAGGATTCATCGCCGCATCGACGCCTCCTCCGAGCTACCGCATCCTGGTGGCAAGCGAGTCGGGCGACATCGTCACGCAGCTCGTGTGGGACGGTACGGCGCTGAGTGTCGCCAAGGTCGTGCCGGTCGGCATCATGCCCGCAGACATCGACGGACCGCACAACGTCACAGTCGCGCCCGACGGCTCCGCCTGGTACGTCACGATCGCGCACGGCACGCCCTACGGATCGCTGTGGAAGATGAGTGCAGCCACCGATTCGCTGCTGGGCCGTGCTCAGGTCGAGATGTTTCCAACCACGATCTCCGTGACGCCGGATGGGGGGCTCGCCTTCGTCGCGAATTCCGATTTTCACGGCGATCATCCTCGCGTCAACGTGGTCTCGATCATTCAGACCGCGACGATGACGCCGCTCACCAACCTGCGCGCCTGCGACATGCCGCACGGCGTCAAAGTCAATCACGCCGGGTCGTTTGTGTATGTCTCGTGCATGAACTCCGATGAGATTCTCGAGATCGATCGCCAATCCTTGCGCATCACGCGCCGGCACAAGACCGGAACGGGCATGGCGATGGGAGGGGGAGGGCCGATGTCGATGCACACCGCCGGTCCTACAACGGCAACGGCGGGAGCTGCGCACGACTGCTCACCGACGTTCGTGTCCGTCTCACCCGATGATCGGCGTCTCTACGTCGCCTGCAATCACGGTAATACCCTTCAGGTGCTCGACGCCGCATCGCTCCAGCTCGTGAAAGAGATTCCGGTGGGCGCTGGGGCGTACAACGTCGAGCCGTCGGCGGATGACCGTTGGGTCATCGTGACGAACAAAAAAGCGCAAAGCATCTCACTCGTCGACGCGCAAAACTTGACGGAAGTCGCCAAGATCCCAACGTCGAAATCGCTGCCGCACGGCATCGCATACGCTCCGGACGGCCGCTGGGCGTTCATCTCGCAGGAGAGTGTCGGAGCGGACCCGGGCGCGGTGGACGTCATCGATCTCACGACGCGTGCCCGCGTCGCGACGATCGCGGTGCCGCGGCAGCCCACGGGCATCACCATTCTCCGGACCCCATGATTCACACCACGACGGTGACTCTGGCGCCGGCCGACATCCTCGCCCGCGCGCAGCAGTTCTTCGCCGAGCGCGTGCCTCATGCGGCAGCGTTCCTGGAGAAGAGCGGGCCGACCTTTTTGGCATTGCGGGGCCAGGGTGGGGAGGAAGTCGTCTTCAGCGCGTGGACCGACAGCGAGAACGGCGTGACACGGGTGCGCGCGTCGACGCTGTTCTTCGATCAGGCCATCGATCGCTTCTTCTCCACGCTGCCGCTCGCGTCCCAGGTTGAAGTTGCATGACGACTCCCTCAGTCGACGGGCGGTATGCCGTGCGGGTGATGGTGACTCCGGTATGGGACAATCTTCCGATCCATGTCGACGAGGCCACCACGATCGCTCAGCTCAAGCGCGATGCGTTACGCGCCGCGCTCAAGCGCTCCGACGTCAACGAGCAGGAGTACGTCGTCAAGTTCCGGGGCGCCGCCGTGCTCGACGAATCTCTGACGCTGCGCGCCCTCGGCGCGGGCCCTAACGCTCCCTTCATCGTGCTGCCCGCGCGGCGGCAACCAGTGCGATGACGTCGCACGCCTTCAGCCGGGCCGTCACGATTTTCGCGATCGGGTTTCTGCTGCTCGATGCTGCCCTGTTCGCGCTGGTGAGCCGGTTCGTCTGGGCAGCCGGCTGCGGCGTCGCCGCGGTGCTCGTGGTGTACGGCTGGCGCCGGTACGCCCGCGCGATGGCGGAGCTCGCGCAAGCTCGGAAAGAGATGAAGCTCGAAGCGGAGTCCCTGCGCGAGCTGCTGGAAACCCACCGCCGTAAGTAGTGTCGACATCAGTAGTCTGGAATCCCGCCTGCCGGCTCCACTACCCAGGCGCAGGCCACCCCGACCGTCCACAACGATTCGAAGTAGTGCTCGAAGCGCTGCGCCGTCCCGAGTTCGCTTCCCTCATTGAGTGGGTCGAAGGCCCGCCCGCGACGCGGGAAGCGATCGAGCGCGTGCATCCCGCTGCGTACATCGACCTGCTCGTGGCCATGGACGCCCGCGGTGGGGGCGCACTCGATGCCGACACGTTTCTCGGGCCGCGGAGCTGGGAGAGCGTGCTGGCGTCGGCGGGCGTCGCGGTCGTCGCAGTCGCGCAGAGCATGCGGTCACGGGGCGGTACCGCATTCGCCATCACGCGTCCGCCCGGGCATCACGCCCTCGCGGCGCGCGCGATGGGGTTCTGTTTCCTGAATAACGTCGTGATCGCCGCCCGTCACGCGCAGTCGTTGGGATGCGCGCGCGTCCTCATCGCCGATTGGGATGTGCATCACGGCAACGGCACGCAGGCGCTCGTGGAGCGCGATCCGTCCATCCGCTTCGTCTCGATGCATCAGTATCCGTGGTATCCGGGAACAGGCGCCGCCGCCGAGCGCGGCGCCGGCAACGTGTTCAACATTCCGCGACCCGGTGGACTGCCGCGCGCCATCTACGCGCACGATTTCCTCGCCGGCGTCGATGCCGCGCTCAAGGACTGGGAACCGGATGCGCTGCTGATCTCCGCCGGTTTCGACTCGCTCGCCGGCGATCCGCTCGGAGAATTCACACTCGAGCCCGGCGACATCGCGGACTGGACAGCGGCATTGCGCGAGCGTATGGGCTCGCGTCCGATCATCGGCGTGTTGGAGGGCGGCTATCGCCTGGATCTGCTCGCGGCGGGCAGCAGCGCTTTCGTACGCGCGCTATCTTGAAGATGTGACACTCAAGCTCCACGTCGAGCAGTGCTCCATCACGACTCGACACCCCTTCGTCATCGCTCGTGGCTCGACCAACGGCTACCAGCGCGCCTGGGTGCGGATCACGGACGGTGATGGGCAGGAAGGCTGGGGCGAGGCCGATCCGTCGTCTTTCTATGGTGAGAGTCTGGACACGGTGCTCGCGGCGTTCGACCGGCTCGCCTCGCACCTGCCGCGCGATCCGTTCGACCTCGAAGCGGCCGAAGCCCGTTGGGCGCAGGTCGTTCCCAAGAACTGGGCCGCTCGCGCCGCGCTCTCCGCCGCGTTGCACGACCTCGTCGGGAAAGCGCTGCGCCAGCCCCTGTGGCGCCTCTGGGGACTCGATCCGAAGAAAGCGCCGCTCTCTTCGTTCACAATCGGCCTCGATTCACCGGAGAAGATGCGGGCCAAGGTCCGCGAGGCCGAGGCCTATCCAATTCTCAAAATCAAACTCGGCACGGATCACGACGAGGAAATCCTGCGCACGATCCGCGACGCGACCGACAAGCCGATACGTGTAGATGCCAACGCGGGCTGGAGCCTAGCCCGCGCCAAGCAGATGGTTCCGGTGCTCGTCGACTATGGCGTCGAGTTTCTCGAGCAGCCCCTCGTGCCGGACGATCTCGACGGGCTCGCAGAAGTGCGGCGCGTGGCGGCGGCGAAGCACCTTCCTGTGATCGTCGACGAGAGCTGTCTCGTTGCGGCCGACATTCCGCGCCTCGCCGGCAAGGTCGACGGCATCAACATCAAGCTTGCCAAGTGCGGATCGCTGCGTGAGGCGCTGCGTATGATCGCGACCGCGCGCGCACACGGGATGCTCGTGATGGTCGGTTGCATGATCGAGACGTCGCTGGGCATCACCGCGGCGGCGCACTTCACGCCGCTCGTCGACGCCGCCGACCTCGATGGCGCGGCGTTGACGGTCGACGATCCGTTCACCGGCGCGACCATCGACAACGGGCAGATTCGTCTCCCCACGGAGCCTGGTCTCGGCGTCCGCAAGCGATGACCGCCCCGGCCGGGCGAGGAGGGGCGGGGGGGGCGGAAGGGCGCTATGCCGCGGTGGTGCTGCCGGTCCCGGTAAACCGTTCTTACATCTACGAAGTCCCTGATGCGCTCGCAGAGCGGGTCGTTCCCGGCGCGCGCGTCGTCGTCCCCCTGCGCCGTCGCAGCATCATCGGCATTGTGACAGCCGCCGTCAGTCAGCTGCCGTCAGCCGTCGACAATATCAAACGCATTTCTGCCGCACCCGACGATCAGCCGGCGCTCTCCCCGGCGTTGCTGGAGCTAGGGCGTTGGCTGTCTGACTACTATGGCGCGCCACTCGGACTCGCCCTGCGCGCGATCCTGCCCGGCCCTCTCTGGAGTGTTGCTAGGCCGGCCGGACCGGCACCCGGCGCCGAGCGGCTGTTGGTGTTGACGCGCAACGGGATGGATTCGCTGCTCGAGCGGGAGCGGCGTTTCAAGCGTGCGCCGCAGCGGCGAGCGGTTTATGAGACCGTGGAGGCACTTGGGGGCAGCGCGCCGGTCTCCCACCTGGTGAAGCAGTTGCGACTGTCCAGGAATTCCCTCGAGGGACTGGTGCGACAGGGCCTTGCTCGCATCGAGCATGTCCCTGAGATGCGCGATCCCTTTGCCGGCATGTCCTCGCCGCCGCCGCCGACGCTGACTGAAGACCAACGCAATGTCGTCGCGGGTATCGAGTCCACGCCGGTCAGCATGCCGGTGCTGCTAAACGGCGTCACGGGCTCGGGCAAGACGCTCGTGTATTTGGAAATTCTGCGCGGGGTCGTGGCGTCCGGTCGGGGCGCCATCCTGCTCGTGCCGGAGATCGCGCTCACGCCGCAGACTGTAGCCCGTGTGCGTGGCGTGTTCGGCGATCATGTGGCCGTGCTGCATTCGGGTTTGTCCGACGGTGAGCGCGCCGATGCGTGGCGCGCGCTGCGGCGCGGTGAACGCCGCGTCGCCGTCGGCCCCAGATCTGCCGTCTTTGCGCCGGTGCAGCGACTCGGCGCCATCGTCGTCGATGAAGAGCATGAGCCCAGTTACAAACAGGGCTCCGTCCCGAGGTATCACGCGCGCGACGCGGCGGCCGTTCGCGCTCAGCTCGAGGGTGCGCGGCTGATCCTCGGCAGCGCGACGCCTTCACTGGAGACCCTCGATCAGGCAGCGCAGGGTCGAGTCAGCACCTTCGCGTTGCCCGACCGGGTCGGCGCGCGGCCCCTGCCGCCGGTGGAGATCATCGATCTGCGCAGTGCCCCTCGTGTCGAGGCCACGGCGACGATCCCCTGGAGCGACGCGCTGGATAGCGCGGTCGCGGGTGCGCTCGAGCGCCAGGAGCAGGTCATTTTGCTGCTCAACCGGCGCGGCTTTGCCACGTTCGTGCAGTGTCCGGCGTGCGGCAATGTGCCCGGCTGTCCGCAGTGCGCGATCGCGCTAACGGTCCATCAGACGCCGCCCGCTCTCCGCTGTCACTACTGCGGGCACGAGGAGCCGATCCCTGCAACGTGCGTCGTCTGCGGTCACCTCACGCAGCGGCTGCGCGGGCTCGGCACCCAGCAGCTCGAGCATTTCCTCGGTGAGCGATTTGGGCGCGCACGCATCGCGCGGATGGATCTGGACACGACGACGAGCAAGTGGGCTCATCATCACATCCTGGAGCGCGTGGCGAGCGGCGCGGTGGACATCCTGCTGGGCACCCAGATGATCGCGAAGGGACTGGACTTTCCCAACGTCACCGTCGTCGGCGTCGTGGACGCCGACACGGGCCTGCACTTTCCCGATTTTCGCGCGGGGGAGCGCACGTTTCAGCTTGTGGCGCAAGTCGCCGGCCGCGCTGGGCGGGGACCGCACGGGGGGCGTGTATTCGTGCAGACGCGGGCGCCCGACCATCGCGCGATTCGCGCCGCCGCGGCGCACTCGGTCGCGCAATTCGCGGCGGCCGAGCTGCCGCTGCGCTCGCCGCCCAATCCTCCCTATCCGCCGCACACCGGCCTCGTGCGGTTCGTGGTCTCGGGGACCGATCACGCCTGGACTGCCGATCTCGCCGAGCGTGTGGCGGCGTGGCTGCGGCGCGCGTCGAGCGCGCGGCTCGACGGGTTGCTGACCGTGCTGGGACCGGCGCCGTGCCCGCTGATGCGCCTCAAGGGGAAGTGGCGGTGGCACGTGTTGACGAAGGCGGTGGAGCCGCGCGTGCTCGGTCGCGTGGTGCGCGCGTGGCGCGCGAAGTCGCATCGCGCGGTGATGGTGGACCGCGACCCCGTCTCACTCTTGTGAATGGTCTTTGATTTCTGGTATTTTGACTCCCCTGTGAATCGTCCCCGGTTTCAGTACCGACCACCCAACTTTTCCGCGCCGCCGCTGTCGGGCGCGCCCGAAGCGCGATTCACGCCCGCACCGGCTGACGGGGTCCTTCCCGACGGTTTTTTTTCGACCACGAACCTGCCGACCTACGTGAAGCTGCCCCCTCCCACCGGCTGGCGCCGTCCGCGCCTGCCGCGGATGGATTGCGTGATCGTGCAAGCCGGTCCCGACGACTTGGTCGTCAGCGAGCCGCGTCGCGTGCGGCGCGGAGACAACGTTGCGGTCGGAGCGGCCGAAGACGGCAGCGAGGGGATCTTCGTTCACGTCGAGGGTTTCCTCGGCGGCACACACAGCCCGAACGAGTTCCGGTTCATGGCGGCGGAAGTGTCGCGCGAGCGACCGGTGGACTACGGCGTGTTGGCTCAGCTGCTCGGCGAAGAGAAGGAACGCGGCGGCAAGATGCTGTGGGTCATCGGTCCCGCTTTGGTCCATGCACGAGCGCGCGAGGACATGATCTGGTTCATCGAGAACGGCTACGTGAGTGTCCTGTTCGGCGGGAACGCGGTCGCCGTGCACGATCTCGAGGCCGCGATCTTCGGCACGACGCTCGGGATGTCCAGCTCCGGCGAAAGCGTCGAAGGCGGTCATGGACTCCACATGCGGGCCATCAACGCGATCCGGCGCGCCGGCTCGATCGAAAAGGCCGTCGGGCAGGGGATCGCGACGAGCGGGATCATGCACGCACTGGTCACGCACCGCATTCCGTACGTGCTCGCCGGCTCGATCCGCGACGACGGCCCGTTGCCCGACGTGATTCCGGATACGCTCGCCGCGCAGGACGCGATGCGCTCCTATACGGCGGTCGCCACGTTCGCGGTGTTCGTGGCGACGGCGCTGCACGCGATTGCGGTCGGCAACATGCTGCCCGCATTCGTGGACTCCAGAGTCACCGAAGACATTCGGCCCCTCACCACGATCTGTGTGGATCAGACCGAGTTCGTGGTCACGAAGCTGCGTGACCGCGGGACGCATCAGGCGTACGGCGTCGTCACCAATGCGCAGGACTTCATGCACGTCCTGCGTTTCTACGTGGAGCGATGGCAGCAAGCGAACCAACCGGTTCGGACGCCGGCGCCCTCTTCCCGCTAGCCCCTTCGGCTCCGGGCCAGGGGGCGGGCTGGGCTAAACTCGCCACCGCCGTCGAGGCTCACGTGCCGCCCGGGGAAATTGAGACCATCTATGTCTTCCGCCCCATCAAGCGAGAAGGCAAGGAATGGGGCACGGCGGTGGTGACACGCAAAGCAGCAGACGGCCGCTTGCGTGTCTACACGGCGAAATACATGCTCATCGTCCGCGGCAAAGAGCGCGGGCAGTCGAAAATCGAAGTCGCGGAGGTAGGGCTCAGTCCCGCGGAAGTGCTCGCGCAGGTGATGCAGGCAACGGTGGACCGCGGTGGCGACACGGAGCCGCCGGTCGAACTTGGTCCCTCGGCTTGGTACGAAGGAGGAGGTCATTCAGGTTGATCGACGCACGCATGTTCATCCCGACCAAGGCCTTTCTCACCAAGGGCGTGGGCCGGCACAAGGAAAAACTCACGAGCTTCGAGATGGCGCTGCGGGATGCGCATCTCGCGAACTTCAACCTCGTTCGGGTGAGCTCGATTTTCCCTCCGCACTGCGAGCTGGTGGATCGGGAAGAAGGCATGAGCATGCTGCGGCCTGGTCAGGTGGTGTTCGCCGTGATCGCCGAGTCGGCGACGAACGAGCCCAGCCGTCTCGTCGCGGCGTCGATCGGCGTCGCCATGCCGGCGGATCCTTCTCACCATGGCTACATCTCCGAACATCACAGCTACGGCCAGAGCGAAAGTGTCTCCGGCGAGTACGCCGAAGATCTGGCGGCGTCGATGCTCGCAACCGTGTTGGGCGTGCCCTTCGAGGCGGACAAGGCGTGGGACGAGCGCCGCGAGCAGTGGCTCTTGTCCGGCGAAATCGTGCGCACGATGAACGTCACCTCGACCGCCGAATGTGGAGCGGACGGGCGTTGGACGACGGTCGTCTCCGCGGTCGCGTTCTGCGGCTAGTGTGAGGGACCCGGAGGTCTCGCTCGTCGTCGCGTTCGCGGCCGGGCTCCTCAGCTTTCTTTCCCCCTGCGTCCTGCCCCTGATCCCCAGCTACGTCGGCTTCCTCACCGGGATGTCGGTCGAGGAAGTGGAGCAGCGGCGCGGCACGGCGGTGCTGCACGGTCTCTGGTTCGTCGCCGGCTTCACGCTCGTGTTCGTCATCCTCGGAGCCGCTGCCTCCGCACTCGGTGCGTTGCTGCGCGACTATCAGCAATGGCTCGGCCGCGCGGGCGGCGTGCTGCTGATCCTATTCGGCCTGTATCTGCTCGGTGTGTTGCGGCCGGCGTTTCTGATGCGCGAGCGGCGGATCGAGCTGGCGCGCAAGCCGATCGGGTACGTCGGCTCCGGTGTCGTGGGCTTCACCTTCGGCGCCGCGTGGACACCCTGCATCGGCCCGATTCTCGGCGGCATTCTGACGCTCGCAGCCACGCAAACCGGGCTCGCGCGGGGAGTGCTGTTGCTGGCGGTCTACGCCGCGGGGCTGGCGGTGCCGTTTCTCCTCACCGCGCTGGCGCTCGATCGCTTCCTCATCTGGTTTCAGCGCTTTCGACCGTACATAATGTGGGTGGATCGGATTGCGGGTGTGCTGCTCATCGTGCTTGGTATCTTGCTGGTGACGGACAACTTCACAGTACTCGCGGGTTACCTGCAGGGCCTGACGCCCGATTCGCTGCGGCGGCGGCTCTAGAACCTGATACGCGGACGCGGGTACCCTGTCAGTCGCGCCCAAGCTCCTACAGAGAGGACTCCTATGAATCGCATTCTCGCCCTGGCGACTGCCGCCGCTCTCGCTTTGACCGCGTGTCGAAAGAGCGGGCAGTCGGGGAGCCAGTCCACCGACTCGACCGCGCGCAACCTGACGCTCGCGCCCGCCGAGTCCACGACACAGATGCGCGACGTACCGGAGCCCCAACCGATGCGTACTCCCGTGAACCGCCCGCGGCGCCCAACCAATCCTCCGCCCGTGCCTCAGACGGCTCCCGCGCGTCCAAGGACGATGCACTTGAGCGCCGGCACGACGATCGATATGGCCGCGACGGATACGATTTCATCGCGCACAGCGCAGGCTGGGCAGCCCTTTACGGCTCGAGTCGTCGATGATGTGAAAAATGCCGCTGGTCAAGTCGTCATTCCTGCCGGATCCACCGTGAACGGCACCATCGCCGCCGTCAAACCCGCACCGAATCCGCATACGCCCGGCACATTGACACTTTCCGTTACGAGCCTCAGTGTACGTGGCCACACGTATCCCATCGAGGGCACGATTGATTCCCTCGAGACGATCCACAAGGGTCGCGGCGTTACGACTGGTGACGCTGCCAAGGTAGGGGCGGGCGCCGTCGCCGGCGCGCTGCTAGGTCGAGTGCTCGGCGGCAACAAGAAGGGCACGATCATCGGCGGCATCGTGGGCGGTGCTGCGGGCGCCGCTGTCGCGCATGAGACCAAGGATTCGGACATCGTCCTACCAGC
>DATGVZ010000098.1:0-19381 GCA_035299765.1 Gemmatimonadales bacterium | reverse complement strand
GGGGGGGGGGGGGGGCACCTCACCGACGTGCTGTCATCGGATCAGCATACCGTGAAGCCATGGTTTAACGGCAAGCTGGATTATTCGCCGCCCGTGTACGATTTCGCCGGCCGGGGCTATCCCCTGATCGGCGGCAGGCTCGATTACGTCGGTGGCAGACCGGTCGCAGCGCTCGTCTACAGTCGGCGCCAGCACGTGATCAATGTGTTCTTGTGGCCCACGGCGCGGGGCGGAGCGCTCGGACCGACGACGCAGACACGCCAAGGCTATCACGTGCTGCACTGGAACACGCCCGCCTATGCGCATTGGGTCGTCTCCGATCTCAGCTTGACCGAGCTCCGGGAGTTCTCGCAGCTTTTGCAGCAGGCAGATTCCGCTGCGCCGTAATGCTTGACTTTTCTTGATCTTCTATAGATTGTTCAGGCGAGCGAAAAAGCCAGTGACCGATCACGAGGACCTGGGGCAACGCCTCCGGCCCTCGATTTTTTTGGTTGGCCTCGCTCACCGGCGCCGGAATCACAGTTCGCGGCGCACCGCAGGGTGACGACGCGCGACGCCGGGAACAGTTTTTAGGACAGGAGTTTCATCAGATGGCACGTATCACCGGTACCGTGAAGTGGTTCAACGACGCGAAGGGGTTCGGTTTCATCACGCCCGAGAACGGCGAAAAGGACTGCTTCGTGCATCACACCGCGATTCAGGCACAGGGATTCAAGTCCCTGGCCGAAGGCGAGCGCGTCGAGTTCGAAGTCGTCCAGGGCGCGAAAGGCCCGGCGGCGCAGAACGTCGTCAAGCTGTAACCACCGCGGTACATCAGGAAGGCGGCGCTCTCTACAAAGAGGGCGCCGTTGTCTTTTCTACTCGGCCAGGATCTGATGCACGGTCGCGACCGCGATCGAGCCTTCGCCGACGGCGGACGCGACACGCTTCGTGCTCCCGCTCCGCACATCGCCCACCGCGAGTACCCCAGGCAAACTCGTCTCGAGTAGATGAGGCGGGCGACGCAGCGGCCACTTCGCGGTCGACAGCTCGTCCGCGGTCAGCGTCGATCCCGTCTTGATGAACCCCTTCGCATCGAGCGCCGCGCATCCCGCGAGCCACTTCGTGCTGGGCTCCGCCCCCGTCATAGTAAAGACGTGCCGGATGTTCTGTTGCTCCACGGGTCCGCCCCGCCCGGTACGCCATGCGACGTGCTCCAGATGACCATTACCTTCGAGGCCCACGATCTCCGTGCGCTGATGGAGCTCGATCCGCGGATGGGCTTCGATCCGACTGATCAGGTAACGGGACATCGTCTTGGACAAACCGTCGGATCGAATCAGCATGTGCACGCGCTTAGCGGACTCCGCCAGGAACACCGCCGCCTGACCCGCCGAGTTCGCGCCGCCCACGATGGCGATCTCCTCGCCGGCGCAGAGCTGTGCTTCCATGCGCGTCGCGGCGTAGTACACGCCTGCCCCCTCGAACCGTGAGAGGTTCTCGATCGCGAGGCGCCGGTATTCGACGCCGCTCGCGATGATGATCGCGCGCGTGAGCAGCGGATCGCCCTCTCCCTCGCCGAGCAGGACGCGGTAGGGCTTCTTGTCGCAGTCGAGCCGGACCGCAGACTTGGCGATCAGGATCTTCGCGCCAAATTTCTGCGCCTGATCGTACGCCCGAGCCGCCAGCTCCTGTCCCGAAATGCCGAGCGGGAAGCCCAGATAGTTTTCGATGCGCGAGCTCGTCCCCGCCTGACCGCCGGGAGCGTTTGCTTCGATCATCACGACGCTCAAGCCTTCCGACGCGGCATACACGGCGGCGCCGAGTCCAGCCGGTCCCGCCCCAATGATGACGACATCGCAGATCGCCGTCCGATCGATTGTGGGATTCAGACCGAGGCAGTCGGCCACCTGTTGGATCGTGGGATTGCGCAGCACGATGCTGCCGCGGCAGATCACGACGGGTATGTCCCCCGCCCTGACGCGGAACTGATCGAGCATCTGCTGGCTGTCGGGGTCGCTGTCGAGATCCACGAATTTGTAGGGATGCCCATTGCGCGTGAGGAACTCGCGGATATGGAGCGAGCCCTGGCAATGATTCGATCCCAGCAGCAGCACGTCGCCGAATTCCTGATCGATCAGCTGCAGGCGGCGCAGGATGAACGCCCGGAGCAAGATGTCGCTCAGCTCGGGGTCGGTCTGAATCAGCTCCAGCAGGGACTCGCGGCTGACTTCGATGACTTCACAGGGCGTGCTGGCCTGAATGCGGGCGAGGAAGCGGCCGCCGGCCAGGATCGAACGCTCGCCCGTGAACATCCCTTCGCTGAAGCTCGGCACTTCCTCGCCGACCCAGCGCGGCGGGCGGACGAGGTCGAGCCGTCCCGACACGACCACGAATATTTTCGTGACGGGCTCACCTGCGTCCCCGAGCACCTCGCCCGGCTCGACAAGGCGCCGCCGGCCGTGAGGCTCGATGCGGGCGATCTGCGCCGCCGTCAGCCGCGGAAACGCCTCGGCCTGTCGCGCGGCGGCGGCAGGGGTGGTTTTGGGTGGAACAGTCGTCGCGGTCATCGCTTGAATACTACTAGCCAACGGAAGAGCTTCTAGCATGAGCCAACAATGCAAGCATCTCGGTCAAGTCCGCGCCGTCGAGCCGAAAACGCCCGACGGCTGTGAGGAATGTCTGGCGAGCGGGGACGAGTGGGTGCACCTGCGGCTCTGCCTCGAGTGCGGTCACGTCGGCTGTTGCGACGATTCGCCCAACCGGCACGCCACGAAGCACTTCCACAAGACCAAGCACCCCATCATGCGCAGCTTCGAGCCTGGTGAGGATTGGGGCTTCTGTTTTGTCGACCAGCTGATGTTCGAGCCGGCGCCGCGGCCGTCCGCGCGTTAGCCCTGCTGGTGTGCTTCCACGAACCAGAGCCACTTGTCGACGCCGCGCGAGATCTCGGTCAGCAGATCGGCGCTGTCGGTATCCTCGAGCTCGTTCATTTCCTCGATGCCGATGCGCGCCGTCCGGCCGAACGCCGCGAGTGCATCCGACAATGCGGCGACGTGCTCCGCGCCGCCCGATAACGCGAGCGGGTAGTCCGGCAGCGACGAACGCCCTTCGACGGCACCCACCGTTCCCTCGGCGATGCCGCCCAGCTGCACGATGCGCTCGGCGATCAGATCCACGTAGCCTTCGACGTCCTCGTTGACGTCGTCGAACAGCTTGTGCAGTCCGATGAACGAGGCGCCTTTCACGTTCCAGTGCGCCTGCTTGCACTGCGTCTGGAGATCGATGCAGTCGGCGAGGCGCTGATTGAGCAGCTCGATCACCTCGACGCGAGTCGTCTCGGGCAAATCGTTCTTGGTCGTATACAGCCGGGCCGGCGCGCGCGCACGGCTCTCGGGAATCGTCTCCGGGACCGCGGGTCGAGCCGGTGTTGCCCGAGCCCGTTTCTCCTTTCCATCTCTCCGTTTTGCAAGTGTTCGGGGGGAGGCCATGTCGATTCTCCTAAATAGCGGGTCGCGGCATCGCGTTGACGAACGAGCGAACGCGGAACGCGACCACGACGTTCACGATGCCGAACGCAAGGGCGAACCACGCAATTAACACGATCACGGTGGCCACCGTCAGTCCCGGAAACGCGACCGCCGCGATCGCGAGCACGAAGCTGAGGACGCCTCCCAGGATGCTCCAGCGCGACGGCGCGCCCATTGCCTTCTGTGCCCGCGCCAGCATGAACTGCGCAGCGGCCGCGAACAGCATCCACAGTGAAACCGAGATCACGATGTAGAGCAGCGACAGGGCCGGGTTGAAGAACGCGAGCACGCCGAACACGATGCTGATGAGTCCTTGGATGAGCAGCAGCCACCAGCGATCGAAGAGCGTCCGCATCCGCACCGCGGCCCCGGTCGTCACGATGCCATCCACGAGCGCATACGCGGCGACGAAGGCCATCAGGGCGATGACGGTCGCGCCGGGCCACAGCAGCGCGAGCAACCCAAAGACAATCGCCGCGAGGCCTCGCAACAGGAACAGCCACCAGTGGTGGCGGATGGAGGCCGCAATTTGATCGGTGAGCATCCCGACCTCCTTGGCTACGGGTGAGAAGTTGAGGGTGCCTTTGAACATGGAGTCGTGGACCGCTTCGTGGTAGTGGAGTAGAATTGCCGACGTGAAACGAGGCTTAACGCTCCTCCTGGCCCTGTTCGGCGCCGCGAGTCACTCCAGCACCACCGACAGCATCCCGCTTCCCGAACACCCGCGCCCCGACTTCCAACGCGCACAGTGGCTCAATCTCAACGGCCGCTGGCAATTCGCGTTCGATCCACAAAACAGAGGGGACCGCGAGGGCCGGCCGAGCCGCGGGCTACCAGCAGGACGAGAGATCCTCGTGCCGTTTTCCTGGGGCGCGCCACTCTCGGGGATTCCCGATAGCGGCGATATCGGTTGGTATGCCCGGGATATCACTGTCCCCGCCGCGTGGCGCGGACGTCGCGTCTTTCTGGTATTCGGCGCATCGGACTGGCACACCACCGCGTGGCTCGATGGCCAGAAGTTGGGCGAGCATCAAGGGGGCTACACCCCGTTTTCCTTCGAGCTGACGCAGGTGAGAACAGGTGCGTCGCACCGGCTCGTGGTCCGCGTGGACGACACGCCGCACCCCTTCAAGCTCGAGGGCAAGCAGGGCTACGGGAAAGCGCGCGGGATGTGGCAGACCGTGTACCTCGAAGCACGCGGCAGCGATCCCTTGGAATTCGTGCACTTCACGCCGCAGGCCGACCTCGCGGGCGTCGGCGTCGACGTGCGACTACTCGAACCGGCGCCGCGCGCGCTCACGCTGCGACTCGCGTTTACAAATCGCGCCGGCGGACCCACGGTGACGCATCGCATCCCCCGCGGTGCCCGCTCCGCGCACCTGGACGTGCCACTCCCCGGCGCACGCCGCTGGTCGCTCGACGATCCGTTCTTGCACGACGTCGTCGTGAGTGTGAACGGCGCCGGAATGGCCGAGGACCGCGTGCAAACGTATTTCGGCATGCGGACGATCGGCGTCGTGAACTTGCCCGGCACGACGTATCGCTACGTCGCGCTGAACGGCACGCCCGTCTATCTGCAACTGGCGCTCGACCAGGCGTATCATCCGCAAGGCTACTACACGTTTCCCTCCGACAGCGTGCTCCGTGATGAGATCCTGCGCGCGCGCCAGATCGGATTGAACGGACTCCGGGAACACGTGAAGATCGAGGCACCTCGCAAACTGTATTGGGCCGATCGACTGGGCGTGCTCATCATGGCCGATGTGCCGAACTGGTGGGGCCCCCCCGATTCTGCGGCATTTCGCGAGCACGACACGGCGTTGCGCGGCATGATCGCACGCGACTACAACCATCCGTCCGTCTTCAGCTGGGTGTTGTTCAACGAGACGTGGGGTCTCGAAACGAAGGTCGATGGGCGCGATAGGTACCTGCCCGAGACCGAGCGTCGCGTCGCGCGCGATTACCGTTTGGCCAAGTCGCTCGATCCCACGCGACTCGTCGAAGACAACTCCGTGTGTTGCGGCAGCGGACACACCGAGACCGATCTCAATACCTGGCACGAGTACTTGCCCGGCTGGCGTTGGGAGTCGCACGACCAACAGGTGAGCGACAGCACGTTCCCCGGCTCGACCTGGAACTTCGGGTCGGCGTGGCGGCAGGCACGTCAGCCGATGTGTAACTCGGAGTTCGGGAACGTATGGGGTTACGAAGGCAGCACCGGCGACGTGGACTGGAGCTGGGACTACCACCGCGCCATCAATGCATTTCGCCGTCACCCCAAGATCTGCGGCTGGCTGTACACCGAACACCATGACGTGATCAACGAGTGGAACGGCTACTGGCGCTACGACCGCTCGTGGAAGGAGACGGGCTTCGGCGACGTCGTGCCGGGGATGTCGCTGCGCGATCTACACGCGCCGCTCTACATCGCCGTGGGTGATTCCGAGCTGAGCCGCACGGTTCGTCCAGGCGAGCACGTGGACGTGCCGCTCTACGCGTCGTTCCTGACCGGCAGCACTCGCTTCGGTGACTCACTGACGTTGCGCGCCGAACTGTACGGGTGGAACACGCTGGGCGAGCGACGCATGTGGGAGACGTTTGTAAGACGCGTGCCGTATCGGCCGTGGATGTCGCAGCCCCTCGCGCCGCTCGCGATCACGATGCCGAACGAGCCGGCCACGTTGATACTGGCGACGCGGCTGGAGGATGCGAAAGACTCCCTCCTCCACCGCAACTTCACAACGTTTAGCGTGGAAGCCGAGGCGCCGGCGGTTGCGACGCTGGCCGACGGACGGCGCGTGCGGATCGTACACGTGCCGGCGACCGCCGTCCGCGATGCCCATTGGACGCTCAAACAATGGACCGTCCTCGGCAATCACAAATTGAACGGAGCCGGCAGCGGGTTCTTCGAGTACCGCATTCCGTGGCCCGCCGGGCTCGATGCAAGTGACGTCGCGAGTGCGTCATTTCTCGTCGAGGCATCCGCCAAGCGTCTGAACGGCAAGGATCGCGACTCGACGATGGCGGACAATGGCGATTACATGCGCGGCGGGGGCTTCCACGATCCCAGCCGCAATCCCAACAGCTATCCAATGACCGGTGCGACGCCGTTTCGCAGCGCCGTGACGGTGCGCGTGAACGGGCAGCTTGCGGGTCCCCCCCGCTTCGACCTGCCCGACGATCCTGCCGATTCGCGCGGCATGCTGAGCTGGCACGCGCAACCGCATGATGGCCATCTCTACGAAGCCGGATCCTACGGCGAGCTGTTGCGTGTACCGATTCCTGTCGACGCGATTCGCGAGGGTGCCCGCACCGGTGAGATGATCGTTAGGTTGGAGGTTGATGCCGCGTTACCAGGCGGACTTGCGATCTATGGCGCCCGATTCGGCCGCTATCCGATCGATCCCTCGGTGCTCTTTGTGCTCCGCGACACGACGACAACACCATCGCAAGCCGGTGTGACCCGCGCGCCATTCGGGAAGCTGCCCGACGGGCGCAGCGTCGAGCTGTTTACGCTCACCAACCCGCACGGCGTCGAGGTCCGGGTGATGACGTACGGGGGCATCATCACCGTCGTCCGCACGCCGGACCGCTCCGGTCACTTCGACGACATCGTGCTCGGCTACGACAGTCTCGCCGGATACCTCAAAGACTCGCCGTACTTCGGTGCGATCGTCGGCCGCTATGCGAATCGGATTGCCAATGGGCAGTTCACGCTCGACGGCGCGACCTATCACCTTGCCAGGAACAACGGCCCGAACACGCTGCATGGCGGCCTGCGCGGATTCGACAAGGTCCTATGGACGGGCGAGCCGTTCCAGAACGACAGCGGCGTTGGAGTCACATTGCGCTACACGAGCAAGAACGGAGAAGAAGGTTTCCCGGGAACGCTCGTCACGCGCGTGAAATACACGCTCACGCCGCGCGATGAGCTTGTCGTGGACTATGAAGCGACCAGTGACAAAGCGACGCCGGTCAATCTCTCGCAGCACACCTACTGGAACTTGCACGGCACCACTGGCCGCGAGATCCTCGACCACATGCTGACGCTCAACGCGGCGGCGTTCACGCCGGTTGACTCGACATTGATTCCGACAGGCGAGATCGCGCCGGTGGCGGGGACGCCGTTCGATTTTCGCGCCGCGACGAGTATCGGCGCGCGGATGGCGCAGGAGAACACGCAGTTGCGGTTTGGCGGTGGGTATGACCACAACTGGGTGCTCGATCGCGGCGGCCAAGCGGGTCTCGTCCCTGCGGCGCGACTCGTAGAGGCGGCCAGCGGGCGTACGGTCGAGATCAGCACGACCGAGCCGGGACTGCAGTTTTACTCGGGCAACTTCCTGGATGGCAGCATCAAAGGAAAGGGCGGTCGCGTTTACGCGTACCGAACGGGGTTGTGCCTCGAGACGCAACATTTTCCCGACTCGCCCCATCATCCCAACTTCCCTTCCACGATTCTGCGTCCGGGTGCGACGTACCGCTCGCGCACCGTCTACACGTTCGGGGTCGCCCCGTGAAGCGGCGCCAATTTGTCGCAACGACTCTGAGCGTTGCCGCGACTGCCGGTGCGTGGCGCCTGCACCCTACGCGTGCCAACATTCGCTTCGGCTACGCGGCCATCACCTGGGGCAGTAACGACCGCCAGGCAATCGACGACATTGCCGCACTCGGCTTCCGCGGTATCCAATTGCGGCAATCGGCGGTCACGACCTGGGGAGACCGCCCCGCCGAGCTCAAGCAACTGCTCGCCGAGCGCAAGCTCACCCTCGTGGCGTTGTCCAGTGGAGACGTGTCCCTCGACCCGGCAGCCGAACAGGACATGCTGGCGCAGCACGCCCGCAACGCCCGCTTTGTCCGCGATGTTGGTGGCCGATATCTGCAGGTGATCGACGAGCGCCCGCGCGGCCGCGATCCTGTCGCCGACGACTTCCGCCGCATGGGGCGACTGCTGACTGAGATCGGCCGGCGCAGCGCCGACCTCGGCATCCCGCTTGGTTACCACAATCACATGGGTGCCCTCGGCCAATCACCCGACGAAGTCGCGCGCGTGCTCGCCGCCGCCGATCCGAAGTTCGTCCGGCTCGAGTTGGACACCGGTCATTATCAGCAGGCCGGCGGCGATCCCGCCGAGGCCGTGCGGCAGCATGCGGATCGATTGCTGTTTCTGCACATCAAGGATCTCGACACGTCAGATCGGTTCGTCGAGCTGGGCCGCGGCCGCGTGAACTTCAAGGCCGTGTTCGCGGCACTCGATGCGATCGGGTTCGACGGATGGGGAGTGGTCGAGCTCGATAGCGTGCCGGACGTGGCGCGCACACCGAAAGAATCGGGCGCGATCGCGCGACACTATCTCGAAGCGGAAGGCCGATGGAACGACGCGAGCTGATCCGGTGGCTCGCGGCGACCGCGGGGCTGCCGAGCCTCGCCTTCGGTCGCGAGGTACATCGGCGACCTCTCCGGCCTACGCTCTCCGCTCATGTCGAACGCACGGTGACCGTCGCCGCCGAACGCATCTTGCCGGGGGCCACGGAAGCGAACGTAGGAGCCTTCATCGACAAGATGCTCACCGATTGGCACACGCCTGAAGAGCGAGCGCGTTTTCTCGGCGGGCTACCGGAGCTCGATGTGCGCGGTCGCGCGCGTGCGGGTCGAGACTTCGCGGATTGTCCAGAGGCTGATCAGGTTGCCGTGCTGTCTACGCTCGACGAGGAAGTCTCCGCCGCCGGCACGAACGACCATTGGTTTGCGCGACTCAAGTACCTCACCGTCTATGGCTACTGCACCTCCGAAGTCGGCATGCGAGCGCTCGGGTTGTGGCCTCAGGCCTGGCGCTACGACGGCTGCGCCCCCGTATGACGCCGCCTGACTTCGACGCGATCGTCGTCGGCTCCGGCATGACGGGCGGCTGGGCCGCCAAAGAATTGACCGAGCTCGGCCTGCGCACACTGGTGCTCGAGGCCGGGCGGCCGATCGTTCCGGAGCAGGACTACGTCGAGCACCGGCCGCTATGGGAAATGCCGTTCCGCGGCCTCGGCGATCGCCGCGCCGTCGCGGTGCGCCAGCCGGTCCAGAGTCACTCCGCTTCGTTCGACGAATTGAGTCATGTCTTCTGGACCGACGATGCCGACAACCCGTACAGCACGCCGCCCGATCGGCCGTTTTTCTGGTTTCGTGCCCGCCAGGTTGGCGGCAAGTCGATCATCTGGGGACGCCAGGTCTATCGCTGGAGTGACCTCGATTTCGAAGCCAATCTGCGCGAGGGTATCGCCGTCGACTGGCCGATTAGGTACGCCGACATCGCACCGTGGTACGATCATGTCGAGCGCTTCATTGGCGTGAGCGGCCAGGCCGAAGGGCTCGCGCATCTGCCGGACGGCCAGTTCCTCCCGCCGATGGCGCTGAACTGCGTCGAGCAGCACGTGCAACAGCAGATCGCCGACAGGTTCGGACGTGCGCGTGTGCTGACAATCGGCCGGGTTGCCAATCTCACGGTGCAGCACCACGGCCGAGCCCCGTGTCATTACTGTGGGCCGTGCCAGCGCGGTTGTATCACCCGCTCGTACTTCAGCAGCGTGAACGCGACGCTGCCGGCCGCGCAAGCAACGGGCCGGCTAACGTTGCGACCGTTCAGCATTGTGCGCAGTCTCGTCTACGATGCTGCGAACACCAGAGTCACCGGCGTTCGCGTGATCGATGCGAACACGAAGACGGAACGGGAGTACAGCGCGCGCGTGATTTTTCTCTGTGCTTCCGCGCTCGAGAGCGCGCGGATTCTGCTCAACTCTGGCGTCGCCAACTCGAGCGGGCAGGTCGGCCGCAACATCATGGATCACATCAAATGGGGCGGCGCGAGCGGGGTGTTCGACGGTTGGACCGATCGGCGCACGATCGGCGAGCGTCCGAACGGCATCTATGTGCCGCGCTTCCGCAATGTCACCTCGCGACATCCCGACTTCATTCGTGGATACGGATTCCAGGGCGGTGCCGGACGCGCGGGATGGCAGGCTGCCCTGCACGCGCCCGGCATCGGGCCGGCGCTCAAGGCGCGGCTGACCGACCTCGGCCCCTGGTCGATGAGCTTCGGCGGATTCGGCGAGATGCTGCCACGTGAGGAGAATCGCGCGACCCTGCACCCGACGCTCGTGGATAGGTGGGGCATCCCGTCGCTCCATATCGAATGCAAATGGAGTGAGAACGAGCTCGCGATTCATCGCGACATGAACGTCACCGCGGCGGAGCTGCTCGAAGCCGCGGGTGCGAAGCACATCGAGCCCAGCACCAGTGGGCCGAGTACGCCGGGCGGCACGAATCACGAGATGGGGACGGCGCGCATGGGTCGCGATCCGAAGACGTCGGTCCTCAACGGTTGGAACCAGTCATGGGACGTGCCCAACCTGTTCGTCACCGACGGCGCGGCGATGACATCGAGCGGCTGCCAGAATCCGTCGCTGACCTACATGGCGCTGACCGCGCGGGCGTGCCATTACGCCGTCGAGCAGCTGAAACGCCGCGAGCTATAGACCTTGATCGTTCGGAGCGCACCTAGCGCGGTGCGCGCAGCGCGAGCCGTTCTTGGCGGCGAAACGTGCCCGGCCCGACGCCCTGCATCCGCGCGAATGCTTTGCTGAACGCCACCGGATTGGCGTAACCGACGGCCTGGGCCACGTCGGCGATAACGGCGTCGTCTTCGCGCAACCGCTGAGCTGCGATCGTCATGCGCCAGTGCGCGAGGTACTGCAACGGTGGCTCGCCTACCAACTCCGTAAATTGCGCCGCGAACGCGGAGCGCGACATCGCGACCGACGTCGCCAGTCGCTCCACGGTCCATGGCTCGGCGGGGCGCGCATGGATCAGACGCAGCGCGGCACCGATGGCCGGATCGGCCACGGCGCCCAGACCGCTCACCGACGCATCCTCCGTCGAGCTCCAGAAGCGCAACGCGTGCACGAACAGCAAATCGGCCAGCCGCGCCAGCACGATCGAGCTGCCGGCACCGGGCGATCCGCTCTCGCTGAGAATGAGCGGCACCAGGCCCGCGAGCTGCGGGCTGGCCGACACCGCACCCGCGGGGAGATGGATGGCCGGTGGCAGCGACGCGAGCAGCGCGTTGCGCGGCGCGCTGCCTAGCGTGAAATGGCCGATGATGATGGACGTCACCGGCCCGTCGCCGCCTGCCCGCGCCACGTGCGGCTCCCGGGGACACGCGTCGAAGTCGAAGTTCAATGCGGGCACGTCGCTCCGCTCGATGTCGCGCAGCTCATGCGCCGACCCGAGTGGGAGGATCACCGCGTCGCCGGTGGAGAGCGGGCGCGGGCTCTCGCCACGCACCTCGAGCCATGCGCTGCCGCGCGCGACGACATAAAAGCTCAGATGCGCGCGTTCGGGAACCTGGAGACGCCAAGGTACCCCGAAATCGACCTTGCCAAAAATCGCCGTGCGCAGGTGAACAGCTTCCAGCACTTGCCCGATAACGTCCACTGCCGCATCCGACGCGCGTGGACGCTGGGTAGGATTTTTTAGCGTCTTAGGCATAGATAATCCATAACACGCGCGATAGTCTGCGACAAGTCGAGGGAACTGCCCAACCCATCAACGCGTGAAGGACTCACATGCTCAGCGCAGCGCTGCTCATCGCGCGCCTCGTCGTTGGCCTCAGCATCAGCGCCCATGGCGCACAAAAACTGTTCGGCTGGTTCGGTGGCTACGGACTCGCGGGAACTGGCGGGTTTTTCGAACAGCTCGGCTTCCGTCCAGGCCGCTTATTTGCGGCACTGGCCTCCGTGACCGAACTCGGCGCCGGTCTCCTGATCGCACTGGGCTTTCTCGGTCCGGTCGGCCCGGCATTGCTGCTCTCCGTCATGATCGTCGCGGCCGTCACGGTTCACTGGGGCAAGGGATTCTTCGCGACCTCCAACGGCATCGAGATGACGGTTCTGTATGCGACGGTCGCGATCCTGCTCGCCCTCGCTGGGCCGGGACTCTACTCCCTGGATGCATTCTTCGGACTCGAGATGCTGTGGTCGCCCGCACTCTCGGGCGTAGCGCTGGCGATCGGTGTCATCGGCGCGATCGCGAATCTGGCCGCACGCCGCCGGGCGCCAACACCAAACAGCGCCCCAGCGGGGACCACCTAGCATGTCCATTCCTCTGTTGCTCTTGATCGGCGGCATCGCCGGTGGTCCGGCGACCGACGCACACGTTCGCTCGTACATCGCGTCAATGAGCATACCGGCCTTCGCCCGCAAGTACGGGATGAAATGCTCGGCCTGCCACCTCGCGGTGCCGGTGCTCAATCGGTACGGCCAGGCATTCAAGGACAACGGGTACCGGATGAAGGTGGGCACCGATGATCTCCGAGCCAACGAGCCGGCCTACTGGCCCGCGTTCGCCTGGCTCTGGAAGAACTACGAGGTGGATGTCGAGCGCGTCGGCGGGCGTACGGCACAGCAGGCCGGGGGAATCGCCGACGGGGCGCTGGTCTTCGGCGGGTTGGGCTCCATCAGCGATCGAGTCTCTTTCCGGTTTGTGCCGATCGTCTACGAGAACGGGGTGACCTTCGCCGATGCCGGCTGGATCCGCTACAACCAGGCGTTCGGGAGCGACTGGCTCAACATCAAGGTGGGATCCACCGAGCTGGAGTCGCCAATCAACCCAGGGCGCGAATACAACATGGGCGCGTCGCGATTCGCGGTCCTCTACGCGTACGCGGTGCCGGGCTCAGTCTCGCGCTTCAGCGTGCTGTTCCCCCAACCTGGCATCGAGATCATGGGCCACGATCGAGGCAGCCGCAGCCGCTACGCGGTCAATGTGTTCAACTCCGCTGGAGCGCCGCGGGCACACTGCACGTTCTGCGCCCCGGGCGTGTTCGGCCGAGTGACGCACCGCCACGACCTCGAGAGCGGATTCCTCCGCAGCGTGCAAGTCGGCGCCTTCGGCGCGTACGCGACCTGGCCGGTCGGACCCGATACGTCCGATCTCAAGGGTCAGCGTCGCTTCGGCGGCGATCTCGAGCTGTTACTGGGCTCCGACGTGCTGCCGTTCCGCGTCACGCTGATGGGGATGACGGGGCAGGACGACCGCGCCCTGATCCCGGCCGCGACCCGGGACCCTCGGTACGATGCCGGCCTCCTGCAGCTCGAGTATATCCCGCGACTCCCACTCGTGTTCTACAGCCGGCTCCAAATGATCCGCAACCGGCGCCAGGCTGTTGCCGGAACACCCGACAACTTCGGCGACCAGGACTTCCAGTTCGTCGGCGTGCGGCACGCATTCGATCTGAACAGCCGGTTCGCCTGGTTGCTCGAGCTCAGCTACTGGCGCTGGACGATCAAGCGGGTGGCGCCCGGCGGCGCGGACGTAACTCACCACACCGTGTGGCTCGGCACTCACCTCGACTTCTGAAAGGGGGGCGGATGTCAACCAGACGACGTGCCGCGCCGGTTGCTGCCCTCATCGCCGGCGCCATCGCGGCCTGGGCTGCGCCGTTGCCGGCCCAAACAAAGGACGCGGCGCGCGGCCGCCAGGTGTACGAACGCTACTGCATCCAGTGTCACGGTACGCGTGCCGACGGCGCGGGAGAGGTAGCGCGCTGGTCGCAACCGAAGCCGCGTGACTTCCGGCAAGGCATCTTCAAGTTCAGCTCGACGCCGTACGGCTTCCTGCCGACGACGGCCGACCTCGAGCGGGTGCTCCAGAACGGCCTGTACGGCACGCGCATGCCGCCCTTCGCCGCCTTGAGCACGCGCGAGCGCCGGGACGTGATCGCGTACCTGCAGACGCTGTCGCCACGCTGGCTAACCGACGGACCGGGGACACCAATGACCATCAGCGACGAGCCGGGAGCCACGCGCGAATCGGTGACGCAAGGCCGGAAGTTGTTTGAAGCGAATTGTGCGAAGTGCCATGGCGACGGCACGGGCAACGGGCCGTCAGCCGTTAAGGGAATGGTGGACGATTGGGGGGCGCCCCTCGCGCCGGCCAATCTCACGCTGGGCCGCGGAAAGTGGGCACGCAGCGCGCGCGATATCTATCTGAGGATCATCGCCGGCATCAACGGCACGCCGATGCCGGAGTCCGGCGACGCGCTGACCCCTGAGCAAGTCTGGCAGGTCGCGCACTACGTTCAGGCCCTCGGCGCCTGGTCCGGGTCGACTCCGGAACTGAGGAAGTTCGCTGCGGAGCTACCGCCGCCGAGCGCCCCGTGAGATCTTGACCGGCCCCACAATGCAAGTCGGCATCGACAGCTTCGCGGCGGCGTACGACGAGACAAGCCTTGCGGTCAGCGACGCGACGCGCTTGCGCGATCTCGTCGAGCAGATCGTGCACGCCGATCAGGTCGGACTGGACGTATTCGGCATCGGGGAGCACCACCGCCGCGAATATCTCGATTCCGCGCCGGCCATGATTCTCGCCGCCGCCGCCGCGCGCACGGACCGCATTCGGCTCACGAGCGCCGTGACGGTCCTGAGCGCCGCCGACCCGGTGCGCCTGTTTCAGCAGTTCGCCACACTCGACCTGCTATCGCAGGGCCGCGCGGAGATGGTCGTCGGCCGCGGGTCGTCGATCGAGGCGTTTCCCCTCTTTGGCTATCGGCTCGAGGACTATGATGCGCTGTTTGCCGAGAAGCTCGATCTGCTGCTCAACGTTCGCGAGCACGAGCATGTCCGCTGGTCCGGCCGATACCGGCCGGCCCTGACCGGCCAGGGCGTTTATCCGCGGCCCGTGCAGAACCCGTTGCCGATTTGGCTGGGTGTGGGCGGGACGCCGGAGTCGTTCGTTCGTGCCGGCATGCTGGGACTTCCCTTGATGGTCGCCATCATCGGCGGTGAGACGCGGCGCTTCCGGCCGCTCATCGATCTCTACCACGCGGCCGGCGAGCAAGCCGGACACCCCCGCGACCGCCTGAAGGTCGGCGTGCACTCCCTCGGCTACGTCGCCGACACGACGCAAGAGGCCGCCGATGCGTTCTTTCCCGGCTACGCCCGTGCCGTCGCCAGTGTCGCGAAGGAGCGCGGCTGGCCTCCGGTCACGCGCGCGGCGTTCGACGCGCAACGCGGTCCACACGGCGCGCTGCTGATTGGTAGTCCGGACGAAGTCGTGGAGAAAATCATTCGACATAGTGAAGCGCTGGGCGGCATCGCGCGCATTACCTTTCAAATGAATGCCTCTTCCCTACCACACGCGAAGCTCATGCAGGCCATCGAACTGCTCGGCACGCGAGTCGCACCTGCACTGCGCCAGGAAATGGCAGCGGCGCCGCTGTGACGTTGAACGTAAGTAAAGACGATCAAGTACGGGGGTCGAGCAGCGCTCCCGACACGGTGCTCGTCTACGGCGACTACGAATGTCCGTACACCCGGGCGCTGGAGCTAGTCATCGCGCAGCTCCGCGACGACGACGGCAAGTCGTTCCGTTACGTGTTTCGCTACTTCCCGTTGCGCCAGATCCATCCACATGCGGAGATGGCCGCGGTGTCGCCTCCAAACCCTTCCGCGCGGCGCTCAAGACACACCAGTTTGCCGACCGCATACAGCGAGACGTTCGCAGCGGGCGAGCGAATGGTGTGGGCGACACCCCGTCCGTTTTCATCAATGGTGAGCGCTACCTCGGTGAGCGTGATGTCGATACCTTCCGCGAGGTGGTGAACAACGCAGCCCGATGAGCGAGAGGCCCTGTTCTCACCTCGACGCGATCACGACGGTAAAGCAGCCCACGCGCCGTGAGTGCGCTGAGTGCGTCAAAA
Organism: Gemmatimonadales bacterium; assembly: GCA_035299765.1. GTDB lineage: Bacteria > Gemmatimonadota > Gemmatimonadetes > Gemmatimonadales > GWC2-71-9 > 20CM-2-65-7. The sequence goes on along the minus strand of DATGVZ010000098.1, from coordinate 3,130 downwards.
TCGGCTCCACCTGGGTTCACTTGCGCACCTGCCAGGAATGCGGCGTCACGCTGTGCTGCGACAACTCACCTAATCGACATGCGACGAAGCATGCTCGCGCCACCGGCCACCCGGTGATCGCTTCGGCGGAGCCGGGGGAGCGCTGGCTGTATTGTTATCCGGACGATGCCTTCGCGGACTACTGAGGCTGTTTCGAGCGAAACGTGGCCGGCACTCCCGCTCGAGGGGTGGAAGGACACCTACGCCACGCTTCATATGTGGACCCAGGTCGTCGGCAAGCTCGCCCTGAAGTTGTCGCCGCTCACCAATCATTACTGGAACACCGCTCTTCAGGTAACACCGCGCGGACTCGCCACGCTGCCGCTGACCGCCGATCATCGCAGCATCACGATCTCGTTCGATCTTATCGCGCATCAACTCGTGCTCGAATCCTCGGACGGGAAAAAGACCACCGTTTCGCTCGAGCCGCGGTCCGTGGCCGAGTTTTATCGCCTCGTGACGGCAGCGCTGACACGGCTGGACATCCCGGGGCGGATCTGGACGATGCCCGTCGAAGTTCAAAATCCGATTCGGTTCGAGGCGGATACCACTCATCGCTCGTATGAGCCCACGCCGGTTCAGGCATGCTGGCAGGTGCTCGTCCAGACCAAGCGCGTCCTCGAGCAGTTCCGCAGTCGCTTCCTCGGCAAGACGAGTCCCATCCATTTCTGGTGGGGGAGCTTTGATCTTGCGCACACGCGATTCTCGGGCCGCCCAGCCCCGCGCCATCCGGGCGGTATCCCCAATCTTGCGGATACCGTGACGCGCGAAGCCTACTCGCACGAATGCATCAGCGTCGGGTGGTGGCCCGGCGGAGGATTCTCGCCGATTTTGGAGCCGGCGTTTTATGCGTATGCCTACCCCGAGCCGGCCGGCTGTCCCGACGCCGTGATTGCTCCGGCGACCGCGGGCTACGACATGCGGATGCGCGAGTGGATCTTGCCGTACGAGGCGGTGCGGCGCGCAGCCGATCCGGATGCCGCCGTCCTTGCGTTTGCGCAGAGTACCTACGACGCGGCCGCAAACCTGGGCGGCTGGCAACGAGCACTCCTGGAGCGCTGACCTTCACATTTAGAGGTTCTGAACCAGCGCCAGGATGTTGCCCTCGGTGTCCTTGAACCAGGCGGCCTTGTTGCCGCGACTCGTCGCGATGCCGTCCTTGGTCTTCAGCCCCGGCGTGTCATATTCTTCGAACCGCACCCCGCGCGCTTTCAGCTCGGCGACTTCACGCTCGACATCGTCGACCTGCCAGAAGGCCTGACTCGCTTTCGACGTGCCGGCATTGGGCGTCGGATATAAGAAGCAGGCAGTACGGTCGCCGAACTCGTACATCACCCCGCCCGCGACCTCTCGCTTCGGCTCGAAGCCAAGCTTTTGTTCGTAAAATGCCCGTGCCCGGACGATGTCCTTCGCCGGGATGTAGGCGTATATAGGAGCTCGTTGCAGCATCGAGGACTCTCCCTACTCAGCTGAGGGTTGGGCCGTCGTCCTGATAATGATCTCGGACTTGAGCGTGCGATGCACCGGACACTTCTCGCCGACTTCCTACGACCCCATCAGGCTGTGACATGCGACGCCTCCTGTTCAAACCGGTCCAATGTCTTGTCGCGGCGGCGCGCCTGTAAATACAGTGGCACCGCGAGTACGAGACCCAACCCACCCGCTACCCACGCCGTCGCGAGACCGCGCAGCCGCGCCAGGTAACCCCACGTGGTCTGGCCCACCACACCGCCGAGACTCGCGAAAAACGCGTCGAGTGAAATAATCGTCGCGCGCTGGGCGGATGGGATGTGGGCATTCAGGTAGCCTTGCTTGACCGGCATCGTGACGCCCAGCGCCACGCTATACACGAGATACAGCGGCACGACGATATAAAACGTCGCGGGACCCGGGTCGAGCAGTCCCAGCGCGCCGCACGCCGTCGCGGTCGCCGCCTGGACGACGATGCCAAGCGTAAGCACGCCCGTACGCGTACCGACCACGCGCGCGACTCTGGGCACGAGCGCATTGCCGGCGATCAGTGCGAGCCCCACGAGCGAGCTGATCACACCGTTGACCCAGATGAGATTCTTCCCCAGCAGATCGAGGAAGTACTTCTGCCAGCTGTAGAAGCCAAAAATCATGAAGCTCATCGTCACGAGCGACGCGAGCATCACCGGCCGGACGACTCGATGGTGCAGCCCATAATCCATCCCCTCGACGAACAAGCGCCGCAACTCGGCAGGAACACGGCGCAATTCGAGCGCGCGGGGCGTGAAGCCGACCTCGCGCATCCCGAACCACGCCAGCACGAACACCGGGATCACGACGCCGGCGCGAACGAGATACGGGATATAGAGATGAATCTGGCCCAGCAATCCTCCCGCGATCGTCCCGACCAACATTCCCACGCCGAACATCATCTGCCCGCGTGCGAAGACGGGTTCGAGCGGCGCGGTGTAGCCCGTCGCCTTCAGGGCGTCCACGAGCCAGGCATCCACCGCCCCCGTGTAGAACGTGTATCCCAGGCCCAGAAACACCGAGATCCAGCAGAACGCGGCGAAGCCCCAGCCGCGCCACGCCGCGGCGACGTACAGCAACGTCGTGATGAAAAGTGTGCCGAGACTCAGCAGCAGCGACACACGGCGCCCAACGGTATCGGCCACCACGCCGGTCGGGATCTCGAACACCATGGAGCCGGCGGTGAACGCGGCGTTGGTCAGCATGACCTGGAAAATGTCGAGGCCGGCGCCGAGCTTGAACAACGTATCGACGCCCCAGATCAGGGACATGGCCAGGTTGAAGAGAAACGTGATCGCGAAGTAGGTACGGATGATTCGGGTGCTCATGGCAGCCCGCGCTCCGCAAGCACCATGAGGAAGCGGCCGTCGTCGCTCCTTCCGCGCCACCGCACCGTGAGTCCCGCGTCCGCGAGAATCCGGGTGAATGTGTCGGCGGAGTACTTGTACGAGTGGTTCATTTCACCCCGTTCGCCGGCGGTGAGCGCCAGTGTTTCGCCGCCAACGCGCGCCACGACGTCACGGCTGGGCGCGAAGTATTTCGCGAGCGGGTAGAGACCGGGAAGGCGCGGGTCGTCCCGCACTTCGAACCG
>DATGVZ010000097.1:0-19543 GCA_035299765.1 Gemmatimonadales bacterium | reverse complement strand
ATCGGCCGTAGTAGCACGTCCCCCCCCCACCAAATCCGGCGTTCGCACGTTGTCCTGGACGATCGCCGCTTCGATCGCGCACCGCAGGCGCCTGGCCGCCGCCAGCTCGCCGACATGGTCGAGCATCATCGCCGCCGCGAGCATCTGCGCCGACGGATTCGCGATGCCTTTGCCGGCGATGTCCGGCGCCGAGCCGTGGACCGGCTCGAAGATGGCGGCGTGGGTGCCGATGTTGGCGCCCGGCGCGAGTCCCAGTCCACCGATCAGGCCGGCCGCCTCGTCCGAGAGAATGTCGCCGAACAGATTTGTCGTGACGATGACGTCGAACTGCTCGGGTTTGATCACGAGCTGCATCGCGGTGTTGTCGACGATCTTGTCGTCCGACGCGATCACACCGGCATACTGCTCGGCGACGCGTTTGGCGACCTCGAGAAACAATCCGGACGTCGCCTTCAGAATGTTCGCCTTGTGTACGATCGTCACTTTTTTGCGTCCGTGCAGCTTGGCGTACTCGAAGGCGTACTTCGCGATGCGCTCGCTCCCTTCGCGCGTCACGATCGACATCGCCTGCGCCATCGCGCGCCGGTCACCGCCGATCTTGAAGGTATGATCGAGGCCGACGTACAGTCCTTCGGTGTTCTCGCGAATGATGACGAGATCGACGTGCTCGTAGCGACCACCCGGCACGATTGTCTTGGTCGGCCGCACGTTGGCGTAGAGATCGAACTCCTGCCGCAACGCGACGTTCACCGACCGGTAGCCACCGCCGACCGGTGTGGTAAGCGGACCCTTAAGACACAGCCGCGTCCGGCGAATCGAATCGAGTGTCGCGTTGGGAAGAGGAGTGCCGGCGTTTTCGACCGCGGCCATGCCGCCGTACTGCTCGTCCCAATCGAACGTCATGCCGAGCGCGTCGAGTGCCGAAAGCGTCGCCTGTGTGATCTCTGGACCTATGCCGTCGCCCGGAATCAGCGTGGCTTCGCGTTTGCTCAAGGCAGGCCCGGCGTCAGGTTCTTCACGGCGCGCGTGAGAGCCGTCCAGGCGTCGTCGCCCTCGCCGCGCGCCGTGGTTCGCCAACCCACCTTCCCTATTCGCGTATCGATCAGCACGACGGAAAGCTCGGCAAGAGCCGGCGGATGGGCATACGCGCCGGCGGGCGCCTTACGAAACACAAGACCCGCGGGAACGAGCGCATAACGTCCCCCAACCAATCCCAGCAAGGTGCGCAGCTGGTAGCGCAGCGGGTCGGGGACGTCGACAATCCGCTCACCGCGCAGAAACGGCGTGCCCATCTGATCGGGATCCGTCACGATGCCCGGTGCCCGCCGAGCGATGCGACGCAACTCGGCGGGAGCGACCCACGTGACTTCGGGCGCGCGCGCCGCCAGCAGCGTCGCAATGATGCTGTCGCTCCGATCGAGCGTGTTGCGCCGCTCGGCGATCAGGGCATCCCAGTGGAGCGTGTCTTCCGCACCAACCAGCGCGAGGGGTAGCAGGGCGACGCGTTGGCCGGCGAGGCCGGCAGTGGGCAGCGGAGCTGTCGGCTGAGGTTCGGGCTGCTGGGAAGACTTTGTGCCGCCGCAACCGAGCATGGCGCCGAGCAGGACTACGGACGACGCACGACGCACGAAGTACTTGTGTTTTAAAGGGTTATTCACGCGGGCAATCTAAGCCAGCGTGAGTCCACCGTCCACTACAATCACCTGTCCGGTGATGTGTCGCGCCGCTTCGCTGCACAGAAAGAGGATGACGCGAGAGACGTCTTCGGGCTCGGCCACGCGACCGAGTACCGACTCATGCTCCGCGCGCTCCAACACTTCACGCGGCAGTTGGGTCAGCAATTCGGTCTTCACGAATCCGGGAGCAACGGCGTTCACATTGATACCGGCCGAGCCAAGATCCACGGCCGCGGCCTTCGTGAGACCGATGAGTGCCGCCTTGCTCGCCGCATAATTCGCGATCCCGAAGCCAGGCCGGAACGCCTGATGGCTCGCGACATTCACGATTTTTCCAAACCGCTGCGCCCGCATGTGTGGGGCAACGGCGTGTATGCAGTGGAAGGCGCCGCTGACGTTCGTGTCCATGACTTCGGACCACGCTTCCGGCGTGAGTCGCCAGAGAGCGCCGTCGTGGGTGATGCCGGCATTGTTGACGAGATAGTGCACACCGCCGAGATGACTGCGGACCTGGCTGACGAAATGTTCGACTAGCTCCATCTCCCGCACGTCACAGAGCGCCGAGTAACAGGGCACGCCGTAGGCCTTGATCGCGGTCTCCGTCAGCAGCGCCTGCGGGCCGACCTCCCGTCCCGGCATTTCGACGTAGTTGAAAGCGACGCCGCAACCGTTCTGCGCGAATTCGAGCGCGACCGACCGGCCGAGGCCGGTCGCCCCGCCCGTCACGATGACGACTCGTCCTTTGATCGACTCGGGGCTTCGCTGCGGCTGGGGTCGTTCCTGAACGGCAGGCGCCGTCGCTTCGCGCCCGCTCGACGACCAGGGGTACGAGCCAGAAGAGGCTGGGGGGGGCGGGGGGCTCAAGGAGTTCGAACCTATGTTCGAGCTTGAACATGGGCAAGCAGCGCCACAACTTACGCGCTGTGTCGGTGGTGATCTGGGCGCTGATTTCGCTGCTCGGCGCGGCCGCGTTCGGGGTGCTCGCCCTCGTCCGCGGTGAGACGATCAACGCCGCGTGGCTGTTGATCGCCGCCGTCTGTACCTACGTCGTCGCCTACCGGTTCTATTCGAAGTTCCTCGCCGACAAAGTCTTTGGTCTCGACCCGCAGCGCGCGACGCCCGCCGAGCGGTTCAACAACGGCCACGACTTCGTGCCGACGAACCGCTGGGTGCTGTTCGGCCATCACTTCGCGGCTATCGCGGGCGCGGGCCCACTCGTGGGGCCGGTCCTCGCCGCGCAATTCGGGTTCCTCCCCGGCACGCTCTGGCTCGTGATCGGCGTGGTCCTCGGCGGGGCGGTTCAGGACTTCACGATCCTCTTCTGCTCGTTGCGCCGCGATGGCAAATCGCTCGGCCAGATGGCGAAGGAGGAAGTGAACAGGACGACAGGCGTGACGGCCATGATCGCGGTCCTCGCGATCATGATCATCCTCCTCGCGGTGCTCGCACTCATTGTGGTGAACGCGCTGCGGTCGTCGCCGTGGGGACTCTTTACGATCGCCTGTACGATTCCCATCGCCCTGCTCATGGGCGCCTGGATGAAGCGGTGGCGGCCGGGGAAAGTCGGTGAAGCCTCGCTGATTGGTGCCGCGTTACTGATTGGCGCCCTCATCGCCGGCGGCAGCGTCGCGAGCCACCCGGCGCTCGCCGCGACATTCACCCAGAGCGGCACGTCGCTCACCTGGATGATGATCGCGTACGGGTTCATCGCGTCCGTACTCCCGGTCTGGATGCTGCTGTGCCCGCGCGACTATCTCTCCACGTTCCTGAAGATCACGACGGTGCTCGTGCTGGCCGTCGCGATCCTGATCATCCTGCCACCGCTCCGCATGCCGGCGCTCACGCCGTTTGCGACCGCGGGCGAAGGACCGGTGTTCGCGGGCAAGCTGTTCCCTTTCGCCTTCATCACCATCGCCTGCGGCGCGATCTCCGGCTTCCATTCGCTCGTCGCGTCAGGGACGACGCCCAAGATGATCACGCGCGAGACGGATGCCCGCATGATCGGCTACGGCGGCATGGTGATGGAGTCGTTCGTCGGCGTCATGGCAATGATCGCCGCCTGCACGCTCGACCCGGGCGTCTACTTCGCCATGAACACGACGCCCCAGGCTTTGGCTGGCGCGTCGACGGTGCTCAATCAGGCGGGATTCATCGTCACGCCTGATTACATGCAGGCGCTCGCGGCCCAGATGGGTGAGCAGACGTTGATCGCGCGGACCGGCGGTGCTCCGTCACTCGCGGTGGGAATGGCACACATCTTCTCGGGGCTCACGGCGGCACTGGGCGGGAGGACGCTGACGGCGTTGTGGTATCACTTCGCGATCATGTTCGAGGCGCTGTTCATCCTCACCACGATCGACACCGGGACGCGCGTCGGCCGCTTCATGCTCCAAGAGATCGTCGGGCATGTGTGGCCGCGCTTCGGCCAGACGTCCTGGCTGCCGAGTGTGCTGCTCGCGAGCGGCGCGGTGTGCGCCGCGTGGGGCTATTTCCTATATCAAGGGGTCGTGGATCCGCTGGGCGGGATCAACTCGCTCTGGCCACTGTTCGGAATATCGAATCAGCTGCTCGCGGCCGTCGCGCTGTGCGTCGCGACGACGATCCTGATCAAGATGGGACGGCAGCGCTACCTCTGGGTGACGCTGGGACCGCTGGTTTGGCTGATTGTCGTAACGATGACCGCCGGATATCAAAAAGTCTTCTCCGCCGATCCCAAGCTCGGCTTTCTGGCACACGCCGCCACACTTGCCGGCTCCGCGATACCCAATGCCCCCCGGCTCATCTTCAACGACCGCTTGAACGCCGCAGTCGCGCTGTTCTTCATGATGGTCGTGGCGATGTTGGTGTTCACGTCGGCCAGGGAATGGTGGCTGGTGCTGTCGCGCCGCAAGCCGGCGGTCGTGCATGAAGCGCCGTTTGTGCCGACGGCGTCGGTTGCGGGAGATTAGCGAAGTTCTCAACGGAGTCGCATTGACCCGTCTCCTCGGTGGTCTTCTCATTCCACGTGCAATCGGTAGCCTACTCCGGGCTCGGTGAAGAGATACCGCGACCGCGCTCTCAAGAACGTGTTAAGAAGACGGTCGCCGCGCTACAGCTCGACCTGTGCCCCAACCTCGAAGACTTGATTCGGCGGAATTTTGAAGAACGCGGTCGCGCGCATGGCGTTGCGCGACATGAACGAAAACAAATGCTCACGCCACATCGCCATTCCCGGCCGATCGGACGCGATCAGCGTTTCCCGGCCCAGGAAAAACGTCGTCCCCTCCAGCGGAATATCGAGATGATTCGCCTTGCAGGCGGCCAGGATCTCGTTGATATCGGGATCCTGCATGAAGCCATAGCGGGCAACAACGTTGTGGAATCCCTTGCCGCTGCGCTTCACGGTCACCCGATGCTCAGAACCGACGTGCGGCATGTCCTCGGTCATTACCGTGAGAAACACGACCTTTTCGTGCAGGACTTTGTTGTGCGCCAGGTTGTGCACCATCGCCGGCGGCGTTCCATCAGTGCTGCCGGACATGAACACCGCCGTCCCCGGAACGCGGATCGGGGGCTCGGCGGCAAGATCGGCGAGCAGCAGCTTGAGCGGAACCGTCTTCTCCATCATGCGCTTCGATAGGATCTCGCGCCCCCGCTTCCAGGTGCTCATCACGAAGTAGAGAACGATCGCGATCGCGAGCGGCACCCAACCGCCGTGCCAGATCTTGAGTGCGTTTGCCACGAGGAACGTGAGATCGACCACGAGGAAGGTGCCCGAGACGGCGGCCGCCTTTGGCAGGCTCCAGCCCCACACCTCGCGGCTCATCACGTAGAACATGACCGTCGTGAGCGCCATCAGGGTTGAAAGCGCCACACCGTACGCGCCCGCCAGGTTGCTCGACGTCTGGAAGCCGAGTACCAGCGCAATCGTCAGCAGCATCAGCAGCCAGTTGACCGACGGAACGTAGATCTGACCGATCTCACGCGACGACGTGTGCTCGATTTGCAAACGCGGGATGTAACCGAGCTGCACGGCCTGGCGCGTCAGCGAAAATGCGCCCGAGATGATCGCTTGCGAGGCGATGATGGTCGCCGCCGTCGCCAGGGGAATGAGCGCGTACAACGCCTTGGCGGGCGCGAGCAGGTAAAATGGATTGGCGGCCGCCTCTGGCTGCGTCAACAACAGCGCGCCCTGTCCGAAGTAGTTCAACAGCAGCGCAGGCAGGGGGATCGTGAACCACGCGAGCTGAATTGCTGAATGACCGAAATGGCCGAGGTCGGCGTACAACGCCTCTCCGCCGGTGACCGCCAGAAAGACGGCGCCCAGAACGATCAAGCCGCGGCTCGGATCTTCCGCGAAAAAGCGGATGGCGTGTGATGGCAGCACCGCGCCGACGACCGCGGGGTGGCGCAAGATGCTGTTGAGTCCCAGGACCGCGATCACCAGGAACCAGATCAGCATGACGGGACCGAAGACAGCTCCCACACGCGCGGTGCCACGGCTCTGGAACATGAACAGGCCGACCAGGATGACGAGCGTAATCCAGATGACCCAATGTTGCAGGGCCGGGGCGGCGATCTCGAGCCCCTCGACCGCCGACAACACGGAGATCGCCGGCGTGAGCGCGCCATCGGCATACAGCAGCGCCGCTCCGAAGATGCCCAGCACGATCATGATGCGGCGCGGCGACAACCCGCGGGCGACCCGGCTGCCGTTCACCAGCGCCATCAGCGCGAGCACGCCGCCTTCGCCCTTGTTGTCCGCACGGATGATGACGACGTGATACTTCACCGTGACGATCAGAATCAATGACCAGAAGATCAGCGAGAGCACGCCGAAGACATTCCCCGCGGTGACGGGAATGCCGTGTTGCCCGTGGAACGCCTCTCGCATCGCGTACAACGGGCTCGTCCCGATGTCGCCGTAGACGACCCCGAGGGCGAGCAGCGACAGCCGGGCGAGATACTTGCCACCCTGCCGGGCTGCAGGAGCGTGAGGTGATTGGGTCGGAGTCAAAGACTGGCAGGGGCGCTCATGGCGGGGGAACCCTATGCAAGCGGGTCCAGAAAGGCCAGAGGATCACCAAAACTAAAGACCCAGCGGCACTTACGTAGAACGCCGTCGCTCCACTCGCCTGCTGGAAGATGACGCCCAGCAACAGTCCCCCGGCCAGCGCTGCGACTCCCGTCAGCGCGTGAAAAACACCGAACGAGCTGCCGCGATGGCCTGCACCTGCCCGCCCCCCTCCCGCCACGGCTGACACCAGCGCCAGCTCGGGACTCTCGGTCAGCCCAGCGACGACGCCGAGCGCAAGGAACAGCAACCAGGCCGCGAGCGGCCCTCGCGCCAACGCCATTCCGGTCGCGAGCGCGACGTAGCTCAGCCAGCCGATCCACATCGTCCGCGACGGTCCGATGCGATCAGAGAGCGCGCCGCCCAGGAAGCTCGTCGAAGACCTCACCACGTGCACCGCCGCCCACAACAGCGGCACCAGCGCGATAGCGATCCCGAGACGCTGCGATTGGAGAATGATCAGCGTATCGGGCATGCGGAGGAGATAGAAGGCGGAAATGGCGATGACTGCGGGCGGAACATGGGCGGCAGGGGCGGCAGAAGGCGGCAACGGCCGTGCCGCCCGTTGCCGCCCGTTGCCGCCCTTTACAGCCCACGCCGCCAGCATCACGACCAACACGCCGGGCACGAAGCTCGCCAGGATCACGGTCCTCACGTCAGCGTGCCGTGTCAGCAACGCCCAAGCCACGAGCGGACCAATCACCGCTCCGACATGGTCGAGCCCGCGCTGCAGTCCGAATGCGCGGCCAACGAGCGGCGCCGGTGTGACATCGGCGATCAGCGCATCGCGCGGCGGCGTACGCAGTCCCTTCCCGAGCCGATCCACGACGCGCAACCCGATGACCTGCCACGCGGCCGCGGTGATCGCGATGATGGGCCGCACGATCGCCGCGAGAAAATACCCGCCTACAATCAGCGGGCCGCGGCGCTCCGGCCGGTCGGCGAGTCGTCCCGCGAGCAGTTTTACGAGCGCGGCCGCCGCGTCGGCCGCACCATCGAGCGCGCCCAACGCCAACGCACCCCCGCCCAGCACGCCGGTGACGAACGCCGGGAGGAGCGGGTACACCATTTCGCTCGCGAAGTCGTTGAGGAGAGAAACGGCACCGAACAGCTTGACCTGCCGGGGCAGGCCCCCCCCGCCACCATTCGACTCACTCACCCAGGCCGAGTCCCCAGCGAATCAGGGTGACCGGAAGCCCGCCGTATGGCAGCACCGCGTCGTGAAACGCACGCAACGAGAATTTGGAGCCCCGAGCCTTCTTGAAGTCATCGCGCAGGCGTAGCAGCTCGCGACGGCCAACCGCATAGCACAACTGGTACGCCGGCCAGGCGCAGTAGCGCCGCACTTCCGCTTCCGCGTTGCCGCGCTCCACGTGTAGCTCGCTCACCATCTGGTTCACGGCCTGGTCGCGCGTCATGCCACGTGTGTGCAGGCCGACGTCGAGCAAAATGCGCATCGCGCGCCACAACAGGTGCACGCGTTGGAAGAACAACTCCTCGTCCGACGCGTAGAAGCCTTCCTCGCCCATCATGTCTTCGCAGTAGAGCGCCCAACCCTCGACGGTGAGCGGCGTCCACAGATTCTTGCGCACGTGCGAAGGCTGCTCCTTCGCGATGACAAGCTGGAGGTGATGCCCGGGGTAGCCCTCGTGCAGGGCGGTTGCGGCCAGCTCGTAGCGGCAGTGGTCGCGCAGAATCCGCTCCTGTTGATCGGCGGGCAGTCGTGAGTCCGGCACCGTCACATAGAACCATCCGGTACGGTCGCGACTGTATGCGCCGGGGCTATCGTATGCCGCGTACGGAATCACGGGCCGCATGAAGGCAGGCGTTGGGATCACGCCGAGGGGTGCCTTGGGAATGGGCGCGAGCTTCCGCTCTGCGACGAAATCGCGGGCGCGCGCCATCTCCTGCGAGTACGCTTTCACGAGCTCGCTGGGGTTGGGATGATCGCCCCGCAGCTTGTCGACCAGTTCCGGCCACGGACGACCGTCGCCGTCGAGGCGCTTCGCGAGCCGCACGAGATCGGTTTCGATCTCTTCCTTGAGCCGCAGGCCGTAGCGCCATAGTTCAGGCGCCGTGTCCTTCAAGGCATGCTGATAGTGGAGTAAGAAGTTGAACGCCTCCTCCCCGATGGCGTACTCCTCCGTCCCCAGCTCGAGCCAGCGCGCCAGGTTGGCATCGAACTCGGTGAGCGCGATGCCGGCCTGCTCCGCCGCGGTGTTGAGGCGGGCGGCATGCATCGGCGCCTGAGCGCCCAGTGCAGCCGCGAGCTCGCGTACCAATAGACGACCGCCTTCGGTCATGCGCACGGCGGTCTCCACGAACACCCGCACCGGCTCTTCGAGCGTGGCGCGCAGGTCGTCGAGAAACGCCGGGATGTCCTCGAGCCGGCCGATCGCCGCCGCGGCCTTTTCAGCGGGCGTGCGATCCGCCGAGAGCAGCAGGTGATGCAAGCCGCCAAGCAGGTGGGAGAGCCAGAATTCGGGATTCTTCGCCTGCGGCTTGAGCTTCTCGAAGCGGCGCAGCGTCACCCGAATCTCGTTCAGCAGCGCGGTACGATCGATCTCCTGGTCGAGGTCGTCGGTGGTCGCTTCCTCGAGCGCGGACGCGATCGACTTCAGGGCGGCGAGATGCGGCGCGAGCGCAGCGGGACTGAATCGCCCGTAACGGTCGTCGTGACCGGGCACACCCGCCTGTGTGGCGGACACGGGATCCATGTGCCAGTACAAGTCGAAATACGACTGCTCGATATCCCGGAGGCTCATTTCTTTAGCAGCCGATGGCACTCTTGGTCGGAGAGCACGCGGTCGGTTCGCTTCGCGGCTTCGAACAGCCTCTGACACGCAGCCGCGTCTTCCGGATCGTAGCCGTGGTGCTCCAGCCAATACTTCACGTTGGAGAGGCCGGATACCGGCGAGATCTCGATGCGCTGCTCGAAGCCGAATTCCTCGGCGGGCACCGAGCTGTATACGCGGTCCGCAAGCCAGTTGTGGCCCTTTTTCTTGGCTTTGATGATCGCCGCGGCGTGGACGCCGGTGCCCGTGCGGAACGCGTCGGTGCCCACCACGGGATAGTTCACCGGAATTGGCACGCCGACCGCATCGGCGACCAACTGGCAGTACTCGGGCAGCCGGCGGATGTCGTGGCGATGGGCGCCCAGGAGCTTGAGGTTCACGAGCAGCAGGTCCATCTCGGCGTTGCCGACCCGCTCACCGACACCCAGCGCCGTCGCGTGCACCCGATCCACGCCCGCTTCGATCGCGGCGAGACAGTTGATCAACCCCATGCCGCGATCGCGATGGCCGTGCCAATCAATCTTTACCGGTTTTTTCCCTACGATCTCGTCCTTCACAAACTTGACGAGCGCCTTTACACCATCGGGCGTTGCATGCCCGACCGTGTCCGCCAGACAGATCCGCCCCGCCCCGCACGCAATCGCGGCACCGTATAACGCTTTGAGTGTTTCAGGACGCGCGCGCGTCGTGTCCTCGGTTACGTACATGACCGGCAGGCCATGCGAGACGGCGTACGTGACGGCCTCTTCCGAGGCCCTGAGAATGTGATCGAGCGTCCAGTCTTCGGCGTACTGCCGGATCGGTGAAGACCCAATGAACGTGGCGGCCTCGATCTTGATTCCCAACTCGTCCACCACGCGGACAATGGGCTCCACATCGGCGACCACGGTCCGGGCCGCGCAGTTCGGCATAATCGGCAGCCTGTGATCGCGGATTTCCGTCGCCAAAGCGCGCACCTGGTCGACGACGCGAGGGCCGGCGCCGGGAAGGCCAATGTCGGCCGCGACGATGCCCAGATCAGCCATGAGGTGCAGGAGCCGCTTTTTGACGTCGAGCGACGGATCGGTCACGGAGGGCGATTGGAGCCCGTCGCGCAGTGTCTCGTCGTTGAGATCGACGCGGACGCGCGACCAATCAAAGCCGCCCCTCCCCCTCCCATTGGCCGACTCGCTATTCCAATCGTAGATCAGCTGCCGCTCTTCCATGCGTTTAGTGTCGCGCCCCCCCTAGTCCAGGTCAAGCGTACGCTGCGCCGTTGCACGACGGCGCCGCACAACCGTACTTTGCTGTCGATGCCGGACGACATTGATACCCTGCTCGCGAACGAACGCGTGCGCGCCGCGCGCACTCACATCGAGCGCTTCGATGAAGTTACGCTCACCCGTCAAGCGACGTTGTCCGCGATACCCGCGCCCACAGGTGCCGAAGCCGCGCGTGGAGCGCGCGTCGCCCAACTGTTCGATGACGTCGGATTGCAGGAAGTGAAGATCGACTCGGTTGGCAACGTCAGGGGCTGGTACGGCGAGGCCGGAAGCACCAAGGGCGACGGGTGTGTCGTCTTGAGCGCGCATCTCGACACCGTCTTCGGACCAGAGCTCGACGTCTCGGTCTCGCGCCGCGGCCCTCGCCTACAGGGACCCGGAATCTCCGACAATGCGCGTGGTCTGGCGGCACTCGTGGCAGTCGGAGAGGCGCTGGCACGCGCGCGCGTGACGACCGCACGTCCCATTCTCTTCGCCGCGACGGTCGGCGAGGAGGGATCTGGCGATCTTCGCGGCGTGCGGCACCTCCTGGACGGGGGGGGCCAATCAATCCGTCCGCACGCGTTCATCGCGCTCGATGGCGCAGGCCTGGAGCGTATCGTGCACCGCGCGCTCGGAGCGCGGCGCTATCGCGTGACGTACCACGGTCCCGGTGGGCATTCCTGGGCGGCCTTCGGCGTCGCGAATCCCGCCAACGCCGTGGGTCGTGCAACCACAATGCTGGCGGATCTGCCCACGCAGAGCTCACCGCGCAGTACCTGCGCGGTTGTGCGCCTTGGTGGCGGCACCAGCCTGAACTCGATTCCGCAAACCGCCTGGTTCGATGTGGATTTGCGCAGCGAAGATCCGCGTATCCTCCATCGGCTCGATGCGACCGCGCACGACTATTTCGAGCAGGCGCTGGAAGACGAGAATCGCCACCGCGCACCCACCACGCCTCCGCTAAAGCTCGATGTGCGCCGCGTCGGCGACCGCCCTTCCGGGCTGACGCCGCGCACGCACCCACTCGTGCAGACGGCGGTAGCCGCGACGCGCGCCGTCGGGCACGATCATCAGCTCGCCTGCGCCTCCACCGACGCCAATATCCCCATCGCCCTCGGCGTCCCCGCGGTTGCGCTGGGTGCGGGCGGTCGCGCGGGTGATGCGCATCTGCCGACCGAGTGGTATGAAAACGAAAAGGGCGCGCTGGGAATCGTGCGCGCCCTCTTTGTGACCGCGGCGATGGCCGTGGCGCAATGACGGTGGTTTAGGCCGGGACGAGCTCCAACAGCGTGATTTCGGCCGGTGCGCCGAGCCGCAGCGGCGGTCCCCAGTAACCCGTTCCCCGACTCACGTACAACCACATCGACTCGAGGCGGTGCAGTCCGGCGACGAACGGCTGGAACAGCCGCACGAGAAGATTGAAGGGGAAGTACTGGCCGCCGTGGGTATGTCCGGACAGCTGCAGGTCGTAGCCCGCTGCCTGGGCGGCAAACGCACTGCGCGGCTGGTGCGCCAACAGCACGCGCACATCGCTCGGCGGGGCGCCGGCCACAGCAGCCGCGGGATCGGAGGCGGCCGACAGATCGGTGACGCCAGCCAGCAGCAAGCGGCCCGTTCCCCGCTCCACGATGCGATGCTCGTTCGAAAGCACCGCGATACCCAGGCGCTCGAGCTCGCGGGTCCAGCCACGCACGTCCCAGTAGTACTCGTGGTTGCCTGTCACGAAGTACGCCCCGTGCGGCGCCCGCAGCCGCCCGAGCGGCGCTACATGCTCGCGCAGCTCGGGAACCAGGCCGTCAGCGACGTCCCCGGTCACGGCGACGAGATCCGGCCGCAGCGCGTTCGCCCTGTCGACGACGGCGTCCACGAATGGACGCCGGATCGTGGGTCCAATGTGCAGGTCACTGAGCTGCAGAATCCGAAAGCCGGCGAGGTCGCTGGGAAGATCAGCGATCGGGACAGTCACGCGAACGACGAGAGGCCGTCGCGCGAGTATCATGCCGACGAGCGTGAGGAACGCCGCCGCCCCGACAACCACCAGAACCACCGTCGCGGTGGCTCGGAGCCGGAGTAGATCGGTCGCAAAGAAGGACACGATCAGCAGCGACGACAGCCCCATCGCCGTGTACGCAGCCCAGTCGAGCATGCGAATGGTGAGCCCGCGGCCATTCCCTTGGCCTGCCGTGCGACGGGCCGTGATCAGCGCAATCAGCGGCAGCCATGCCACGAGTAGCACCGCGCCCCAGGCAAGCACGCGCGGCACGCCCGTGATTGGGGCGGGGCCGAGCACGTGCGCACCGACGTAGATGTGCAGCAACGTCCAGATCCCGCCGACGATGCCGAGCCGGGCCGCCATTTGTAGTCTGGTCATGGAGCGCTAAGCCCTTCCACGGCGTGCCGTGCCTCACTCACGTGACGTGCTGCCGCGAGCTGGGCGGCGTACACATGTCGCACGATGCCATTCCGATCGATCACGTAGGTGACCCGCTCGGGCACGATCCCGAGCATCCGCCCGACGCCGTATAGCTCACGCACGTCACTCCTGGGATCGCTGAGCAGCAGAAACGGCAAGTCTTCCTGCATTGCAAACCGTTGATGCGAGCGCACCGAATCCGAGCTTATCCCCACCACGACCGTATCGGCGGCTGCAAAACTCTTATACGCGTCTCGAAAGGCACGCGCCTCGGTCGTGCAGCGCGGGCTCGCGTCCTTGGGATAGAAGTACAGAACGACGTTCTTCGTGCCGAGCAGCTCTCGCAGCTGCACCGGTACGCCGTGCTGGTTGAGAAGCGTGAAGTCTGGCGCGCCGGCGCCGATGTCGAGCTTACTCAATGTGCCCCCCCGGCGCCGGCAGCCGCGGGGCCGCGGCTGCGATGCATCAGCAGCAATAACGGGAGCGACAGCACGAACGCGGCCCCAAACAGCAGGAACAATTGATCGAAGGAGAGCATCATCGCCTGCCTGGTAACGATCCCGTTTACAAATCCGATCGCTTTGGTCTGCGCCAGAGCCGGCAACTCCCCCCGTCCAATCAAGGTTTGCGTGATCGCGGCGATCCGCTCGCGCGTGGCCTCGCTGTACTGCGTCACATTGGCGGCGAGGTCAGCCCGATGAATCGCGGTAAACCGTTGCAGCAGCGTCGCCGAGAGCGCGATGCCAACGCTGCCACCCAGCTGCCGCATCAGATTGAAGAGGCCGGTGCCGTTCGGAATTCGCGACATCGGAAGATCGGCCAGCGCGAGATTGGTGAGGGGTACGAAAATCAGTCCGAGTCCCACTCCACGGAAGATCAGAGGCCAGAAGAAGTCGTGCATCCCGCTCTCGGTCGTGAAGTGCGCATGTTTCCACATCGAGAGCGCAAAGATCGCGATCCCTGCCGCGATGGACAGACGACCGTCGAACTTTCCCTGCAGCCGGCCCATGAACCCCATCGTAAAGGCGCTGGCGAGCGCGCCCGGAAGGATCACGAGACCGGTTTGGTTGGCGGTGAAGTTCCGAATGTTCTGCAGATACACCGGCAGCACGAACACCGTCGCGTAGAGGCAGACCCCCAGCACGAGTCCGAATAGAACGCCGACCGCGAGCTGGCGGCTCTTCAGGATGCTGAGATCCACCACCGGATGTTCGGTTCGCAGCTCGTGCCAGATGAACGTGATGATAGAAACGACGCTCGCGATCGCGAGCAGCCGTATCTGGCCGGAGGCCCACCAATCGAGCCGCTCCCCACGCTCGAGCATGATCTGGAGCGAACCGACTCCGATGGCCAGTAGCGCCAGGCCCAGCCAGTCGATGCGGTCCGCCCGCTCCTGGTGGAGGGAGTCGTTGATGAACGACAGGGTGAGCGCCAGCGCCAGCATGCCGAACGGGATGTTGATGTAGAAGATCCACGGCCACCCATACGTGTCCGTGATCCAGCCGCCGACCGTCGGGCCGAGCGTCGGTCCGACCATGACGCCGACGCCGAAGATTGCCATCGCCGTCCCGTACTCTTCACGCGGGAACTCTTCGTAGAGAATCGCCTGCGACGTCGACAGCAGCGCACCACCGCCCAACCCCTGGATGATCCGCCAGAAGACGAGCGCGCCGAGCGAGCCCGCGTTGCCGCACATGAACGACGCTAAGGTGAAAAGGGCGATCGAGCCGGCGAAATAGCTTCGCCGCCCGAAGTAGGCCGACAGCCATCCGGTAATCGGCAGCACGATCACGTTGGCGACGATGTAACCGGTGGACACCCACGCGATCTGATCGAGCGTCGCGCCGAGGTTCCCCATCATGTGGGGAATCGCGACGTTGACGATGCTGGTGTCGAGCAGCTCCAGTACCGACGCCAGGGACACCGTGATCGCGATGAGGTACTTGTACTTGTACCGGTCGTTCGCGAGCGCCGGACTGAACGGAATCGAAGCCGCGGTCATCGCTGCCTAGTGTGTTGTGATCGTGGCGACGACGCTCATCCCCGGTCGCAACGGATGCTCGGCACTCTGCGGCGTGTCGAGGCGGATCCGGACGGGAATGCGCTGCACCACCTTCGTGAAATTCCCGGTCGCGTTGTCCGGTGGCAACAACGAGAACTTGGCACCGGTGGCAGGAGACAAGCTCTCCACATGCCCGTGGAACTCCGTGCCCTTGTACGCGTCGACCGTCACCACGGCGGAGTCGCCGGGCGTCACGTTCGCCGTCTCGGTTTCCTTCAGGTTGGCCGTCACCCAGATGTCGTCGAGCGGCACGACGGTCATGAGCGGCTGCCCCGCCTGCACGAGCTGGCCGAGCTCGACCGACTTCTTCGAAACCACTCCGTTGGATGGAGCGGTGATGCGCGTATACGAGAGCTGCAGCGCCGCCTGGTCGCGCGCAGCGCGCGCCGACGCCACGCGGGCGTCCGCGCCCACGAGAGCGGCCTGCGCGGAAGCGAGCTGCGCCAGGGCCGCGGCCGCCGCCGCACGCGCCGCATCGAGCTGCTGCTGGCTGACGACGTTCTGCGCGGCGAGCGGCTCCATCCGTGCGAGGTCAGCGGTCGCCTTCGAGGCGTTCGCCTGCGCCTGTGCCACCGCTGCTTCGGCCTGCCCGACGCGGGTCCTGCTGCTCACGGTCGCCAGCAAGGCGGCAAGATCGGCATCAGTCTGCGCGAGCCGGGCGCGGAAATCGCGGTCGTCGAGCACGACCAGCGTGTCGCCGGCCTTCACCGCATGGTTCTCATCGACCCTCACCTCGGCGACATAGCCGCCGACCTTCGGCAGAATCGGCACGATATGGCCGTCCACCTGGGCGTTGTCGGTCGAGACGTGATTGCGACTGAACCACCATTTGCGGGCGCCGAACAGGAGCAACCCGAGCAGGACCACCCCCATGATCAAGAACACCGTCCGCCGCGACCGCTTGGGAGTCGCCTTTGCGGGGCTTTCAGCAGAAGGTGTGGAAGCGGCCGTCCGGGACCGTGGTTCCGTTTTGGGTTCCATCGTTGTTGCCATGGGCTCGTGCTCTCTTTGAATGCTAGTGTAGTGTCCGGGCCGCTCCGACGGAGCGGGCCAGCGCGATTCGCGCCGACACGGCGGCGAAACGGGCGTCGATATCCGCGTCGCGTGCTCTCAGCAGCGACGATTGCGCGTTGATCACCTCGATATTGCCGGCGACCCCTGCCTTAAACCTGGCCCTCGCCTCTGAGACCTCTTGCGCGGCGAGTTGCAGCCGTTCGACGGCGATCATCTGCTGCGCCGCAGCCGAGTGTAAGTCGAGCAGCGCGCCATCCACGTCCGCGCCGACCTGTTGGCGGAGATCACGGGCCCGCACCTCCGACTCGCGCGCCACGGCCTGCTGCTCCGCCAGCCGTCCTTCGCGGCGGAAGCCGTCCAGAATGGGCAGGGTGACCTGCACGGCGACCTGCCGCGTGCCCACGGCATCAGGCATGCGCAGGCCGCTCAGCCCGTAGTCCGCTTCGACTTCGAGCCGCGGCAGCCGCTCGGCCGAAATCGCCGACACGGCGGTGCGCGCCGCCATGCCTCGCGCCAGCTCAGCCGCGAGATCGGGCCGCACCGCGACCGCCTGCGCCACGGCCGCGTTGCGATCGGCCGGGACGTCGGCCGCACCCAGCTGTGCGCTGAGCGTGTCCGTCAACGCAATTGAGGTGGAGGGGTCGCGACCCAGCGCCCGCGCGAGATCGATCTTGGCGCGATCGAGCTGATTCGTGGCCACCACCAGCCGCCCGGCCGCATCCGCGAGCTGCGTCTTCGCTCGCGTCACATCGATCGACGCACTCACGCCCGCCTGCTCCTGCGCGACCGCGAGACCGACGAGCTCCGCGGCCAGCACTGAATCCGCTTGGCGCGCCACGACGACCGCCTGCGCGCGGGCGGCCCGGGTATAGGCGAGCGCCACGTTTTGTGCGCTCGTTTCCACCGCTGCCGAGCGATCGGCATTCGCCGCAATCACCTGACCCTTGGCAACACGCACTCTGCCGAGATCCGAGAAGTCAAACAGCGTTTGGGTGACCCGCGCGCGACCGTCATACACGTTGAATGCAGGCACCATGGATGGCAGGCGCAGGCCGGGGAGATTGAACCCGAGGGTTTTGGGATTGAAGTTGCGATTCACCCATGAACCCCCGAGCGAGAGGCTCGGCAGCAGCGCCGCACGCGCCTGACGGACGCGGGCACTAGCGGCATCCGTTCGGAATCCCGCGATCTCTACGACCGGCGGGGGGGGCGCCGTATCCGGCGCTGCACCCGTTGCCTCGCGGACCGCGCCCGCGAATGACAGGCGGACCGGGGGGGGCGCGGCTGTTTGGGCGCTCAGTGACGCGGTTGCGACGACGGTGAATGCAATCAGGAGACTACTGCTTCGCAATGCCATGTAGATAGAGGTCGATGTGAGTGTCGAGATAGCTGGCGACATCGAAGCCTTCGGGCATACAGGCCGAGAACGCCTTGCGCGCCACAACGGCGTGCATCAGAGGGGACATCGCGAGCTTCGTCGCGACGGCGAGATTGACGGGCCGGAACTCGCCGGCCTTAATACCCCGCTCCAATACGCCGGCCATCAGCCGATGGCCGCGCGTGACTACTTCCTCGTAATAGAAGCGGGCGAGCTCGGGGAAGTTTCCCGCTTCCGCAATCATGAGCCGCGGAATACTCGAGATGGATGTCTCGCCAACCAGGCGCCAGTACTCGCGCACCAGGCGCTCGAACAGATCGCGCGCGCTCCCGGTAAATGACTGCGCGAGCGCCTCTCCCTGCGCGATGACGGGGACGATCGTCTGTCGGACCAGCGCCTTGAACAGCGCTTCTTTGTTCTCGAAGTAGAGATAGATCGTGCCCTTGGTCACGCCGGCGCGACGGGCGATGTCCTCGAGCTTGGTCGCGGCAAAGCCCCGGTCGGCGAACACCTCGAGGGCGGCGGTGATGATCTCTTCGGGACGGGCATCTTTGCGGCGGCGCCACCGGGGACCGAGGGGCGCGCGTACGCGGCGTGGACGTCGAGGCTTACGTGTGGTACTCGTCGGCATTTTCGGGCTCCAAAGTTACTAACTGAACGGTCAGTAAGTAACTTGGGTTCCCGCCGCCGGTCAACCCCTCCGGCGATAGTACAGAATGAGATCTGTGCTCGGAGGCTTGGCGCCCAGTTGTCGCAGGAACGTCACAATTTGACCACGGTGATAAGAGGAATGGTTGATGAAGTGACGAAACATCTGCCGGAAGCTGTGGACGTACTCCCCACCGCTCGAAGGCTTTACGAGCCGGGTGTCGTCCAGGCGAGCTTCGCTGAGTCCGGCGACAAATCTCCCCCGCTCTGCGTCGACCTCCTCCCATCGAGCGCGCACCTCGCCCAGCGAACGTAGGTCCTCGCCCTGCGGCACCGCCGGGTTCGGTCGCCCCAACCACCGATGTAGCCACAGCTGCTCGGCCCACACGATGTGCGCGAGCGTGCCGTGAATGCCGCCGTAGCTGCTCTTCAGATCGCGGAGATATTGGTCATCGGGAAGCTGGGCGACCGCGTCGAAGATCGTCCGGTTCGCCCAGGCGTTGTAGTCGAACAGCTCGAGGAATTCGTTCAAGCGTGACAGCACGTGGGGCAGCACGACTCACCCGATAATGTGACTTCGGGTTGCGTGTCGCCGACCTTTACGACGAAGACTTCCCACCGATAGCCGTTCGGATCGGTCACCCACACCTTGTCCTGTAACGCGTAACAGCAGTCGGTGTTTTCTTCCTCAAACGTCGCCAAACCCTCGGCTTTGAGCCGCTCGGCCGCTTCTCTCACGGCAGCGGTCGAATGCACCTGAATCCCCAAGTGATTCAGCGCGCCCAGCCCGGAGTCCGAGGAAGCGTTGAGCGTGAGATTCAGGCCTGGCTCCGCGACATCGAACTTCGCATACCCCGGCTTGAGCTTCACCGGCTCGAGACCCAGGAACGTGCGATAGAAACGGACGGACTCGTCGAACCGCGGCGTGTTGAGGGCGACGTGCACCTTCATACTGCTGCTCCTTTCACGGCGGACATAGGAACGAGGCGGTTGCGCGTGCAGCACTCGGCATACAGAAAGGCAAGCAGGTTACGGAGTCCCACGGCGTCTGCACGGCACCGCAAGAACTTCCCCTCCCGCGTCACGCGGACCAATCCCTCACGCTGCAGCGCATCGAGGTGGTGGGAAAGCGTGGATGCCGGGATGTCCAGCTCTTCCTGGATCTCTCCGACGACCATCCCGTCGGGATGGGCGGACAGGAGTAGGCGCACGATGCTGAGGCGAGCCTCATGACCGAGGGCGGCGAACTTGGTGGCAAAG
>DATGVZ010000096.1:0-51283 GCA_035299765.1 Gemmatimonadales bacterium | reverse complement strand
CGATCGAGATCTTCGCGCGGGTGCTGGCGCATTACAACGTCGCGCGCGAGGAAATCGAGCGCCTGGTCGACGGGATTCGGGCGTCACACTATCAGGCGTTGCGTCCCGGCGAAGGTGAAGCGGCAGCACCGAGGCTCGCGTTCACCGGCTCTCTCGGCGCGATGCCGCAAATGCACGTGGAACGGATCGTGCTCGGCGCGACTGCTCCGGCCGTGGGCAAGACACTGGCGGATACAGGACTCCGTTCGCAGACCGGCGCGCTGGTCCTCGCGGTGCGGCGCGGCAAAAGCGATCTCGCCACGCCGGACGCGACCTTCCGATTGGCGGTCGGTGATGTCCTTGTCGTCGTTGGCCAACCGCAGCAGCTGAAAGGGGCGTATCGATTATTGACAGGAGGTGAGCCTGGCGCCTGACCGCCATGCAATTCATGTTTTTCCTGCCGCACCAATTGTTTCCATCTCCTCCTTCATCCGTCAGGAGGTTTCATGGCCCGCTCCTCGAAGTTGCTTGTGCTCGGATTGCTGGTCGCGCTGCCCGCATGTTTCCACGCGACGGTCCACACCGGCCTGCCGGCGGGGACCGCAGTCGTACGAGAGAATTGGGCGTCTGGTTGGCTTTGGGGTCTCGTCCCACCGCCGCCCGTTTCGACATTGGCGCAGTGCCCGAGCGGTGTGTCCAAAGTCGAAACCGTGCATTCGTTCCTGAACATGCTCGTCGCCGGGCTGACGGGTGGCATTTACGAGCCAATGAGCATCAAGGCGACCTGCGCCAGTGGTGGCCGCGCCGCGCTGCCAGGCGCTCCGGAGATCAAGGTGGGCGACGACGCAACGCAGGAGCAGATCATCGATGCGTTCCAACGCGCCGGCGATTTGTCAGTGGCGAGGGGCCAGCCCGTCTACGTTCGTTTCTAGCTGACGGCAGTTACTCGTAGCCCGACCGTCGCGGCTCATACGCCGCGGCGGTCGAGGCTGCGGTATTGAATCGCTTCGCTGACGTGCTTCGGCTCGAGCCCGGCCGCTCCGTCGAGGTCGGCAACGGTACGCGCGATCTTCAGAATTCGGTGGTACGCTCGCGCCGACAATCCCAGCCGTGTAATCGCCGTCTTGAGCAACGCATCCGCGCCGTCCGACACGCGGCAATGCGCGCGAATGTCGCGCGGAGCCATGTGCGCGTTCGCATAGACGCCCGGCCGGTGCGCGAACCGCTCGCGCTGCACGACGCGCGCGCGATCCACCCGATCCCGCATCGCTTCGCTCGGCTCACCGCCGCTGTCGGCGACCAGCGCGCGGTACTTCACGGCCGGAACCTCGAGATGGATGTCGATGCGATCGAGCAACGGGCCCGACACGCGCGCGAGGTAGCGTTGCACCGCGAGTGATCCGCACGCGCAGGTGTGATGGGGATCGCCGAACCAGCCGCAGGGACAGGGGTTCATCGCGGTGGCGAGCATGAACCGCGCGGGGTAGGACAGGCTCATCGCCGCGCGCGCAATGGTCACGACACCGTCTTCCATCGGCTGCCGCAGCACTTCGAGCACATTCTTGCGAAACTCCGGCAGCTCGTCCAGAAACAAGACGCCACCGTGCGCGAGACTGACCTCTCCAGGCCGTGGATAGGAGCCGCCACCGATCAATCCGGCGTCGGAAATGGTATGATGCGGCGCGCGAAACGGCCGCCGCGCGACGAGCGACTCACCCAGGGGGAGCGTGCCCGCGACTGAATGGATCTTGGTCGTCTCCAACGCTTCGTCGAGGCTCATCTTGGGAAGGACGGTGGGGAGCCGGCGCGCGAGCATCGTCTTTCCGGATCCGGGCGGGCCGACCATGAGGATGTTGTGACCGCCGGCGGCGGCGACCTCGAGCGCGCGTTTCGCATGCGCCTGTCCCTTTACTTCCGCGAAGTCGACATCGTCTTTCGCGCGCTCGGCGAACAGCCGCGCCACATCCACGGCGGCGCCGGGCAGCTCGGCCTTCCCATCGAGAAAGTCGGCGATTTCCGCAAGACATGCGGCGCCCAGGACTCTCAGACCCTCCACGACGCCGGCTTCCGGAAGGTTTTCCTTGGGCAGGATGAGGGCTTCGACGCCTGCCATGCGGGCCGCGAGTGCGACAGGCAGCGCGCCCCGAATCGGGCGAATGGCACCCTCGAGACCGAGCTCCCCCAGCACCGCGATGTTCCCCAGGCGAGTCGCCGCGACCTGCTCTGTCGCCGCGAGGATCCCCAGGGCGATAGGGAGATCGAAGGCCGACCCTTCTTTTCGTATGTCCGCGGGCGCGAGATTGACGGTGATGCGCTTGAGGGGAAAGGTGAAGCCGGTATTGGCCAAGGCGGAATAAACCCGGTCCCGTCCCTCCCTTACGGCTCCCTGCGGCAAGCCGACCGTCACGAACGTCGGCAACCCGCTGGCGATGTCCGTCTCGACATCCACCAGATACGCATCGATCCCGAGGACGGCGGCGGAGCGGACGCGGGCGAGCATGGCCGAGGCTACATTTTTGATCGTGCCAGGGGGTAGCCAAAAATCCGCCCCCGGGGTCTAAATGACGCCATGGGTCCGCTATGCGTATAGAGATCGTGCCTTTTCGACTCGGTTTGCCGTCTGCCGCGATCGTCCTCCTCGCGGGCCTAGCCGGCTGCGGCTCACCACGCGGCGCGGCGGCTCCCAAGGTCCCCGTCAGCGTCGCGCGCGTGGAGCGCCGGTCCGTCCCCTACGAGCTCGGCGCGAACGGGACGGTCGAGCCACTTCGTTCGGTGGATGTGCGGCCTCAGGTGAATGGCACGATCCTGCGCGTTCATTTCGCCGAAGGTGATGAGGTAACCGCCGGCCAGGTCCTGTTCGAGATCGATCCCCGTCCCTACAGCGCCGCGCTGCAGCAAGCCGAAGGAAAGTTGCTCGGTGATCTGACCCAGGCGGCGAGCGCGGCACGCGAAGCCGCGCGCTATCGTCAGCTGGCGGCGACCAATACCGTCACGCAAGAGGATTACGAGCAAAAACAGGCGACGGCCGACGCTACCGCCGGCATGGTACGCTCCGATTCCGCCGGCGCCGCGATCGCGCGTCTCAACCTCGAGTATGCGACCGTGCGCGCGCCCATCGCCGGCCGCACGGGACGCATCCTGCTCCACGAGGGCAACCTCGTGCGCGCCGGCACCGATGCCCTCGTGTCGATCATCCAGCTGCGGCCCATTCTGGTCCGGTTCGCGGTCCCCGCCGTCAATCTGCCGGCCCTGCGCCAGCGGGCTGGCCAGGCGTTGACGGTTCTCGCATTGCCGGCACGCGACTCGGCCACTGCCGTGCAGGGCGTGTTGTCCTTCGTCGACAATCAGGTGGACACGGCGACGGGGAGCGTCCTGCTCAAGGGTCGCTTTACGAACCGCGAGGGCACGCTCTGGCCTGGCGAGTTCGTCAGCGTGACGCTCGTCCTGGGCACGCAGCCCGACGCGATTGTCGTGCCCAGCCAGGCCGTCCTGCAAGGCCAGCAAGGCACGTACGTCTTCGTCGTCAATGGCGACGGCACGGCGTCGACGCAGTCGGTGACGGTCGAGCGCACGCTCGACAGCCTGACGATCGTCGCCGGACTTCCCGCTGGTGCGCTGGTCGTGACGGACGGTCAGCTGCGCCTCACGCCCAACTCGAAGGTCGATATCCGCGGCGGACCGACGACCGAAACGGCCGGCGGTGGAACTGAGGTGAAGTGAGCATCTCGGGACTGTTTATTCGGCGGCCGGTGGCCACCACGCTGGTGATGCTCGGCATTCTCATGTTCGGGATCATGGCGTATCGGCTGCTGCCGGTGAGTGATCTCCCGAACGTCGATTTCCCGACGATCACCGTCTCGGCCGGTCTGCCGGGCGCGAGCCCACAAACGATGGCCGCCGCCGTCGCAACGCCCCTCGAAAAGCAATTCTCGACGATCGCGGGGCTCGATGCCATGACGTCATCGAGCACGCTCGGCGGTACCAACATCACGCTGCAGTTCACGCTGTCGCGCAACATCGATGCGGCCGCGCAGGACGTGCAGTCCGCGATCTCCAAGACGTTGCGCCAGCTGCCGCCGGGAATTCAGCCGCCATCGTACCAGAAGGTGAACCCCGCCGATTCGCCGATCCTCTATCTCGCGTTGACGTCAACGACGATGCCGCTGCCGGCGCTCGACGAGTACGCTGAGACATTTCTCGCGCAGCGCCTCTCTACGGTGAGTGGCGTGGCACAGGTGCAGGTGTACGGATCCCAGAAGTATGCTGTGCGCATCCAGGTGGATCCGAAGGCGCTGGCGACACGCGGGATTGGATTGGACGAGGTCACGAGCGCCGTATCGGCCGGCAATCCCAATCTCCCGACGGGAACGCTGTGGGGACCGCAGCGCGCCTACACCGTGCTGGCCGACGGCTCGATCTCGAGCGCGCCCGAATTTCGTAAGCTCGCGGTGACCTATCAGAACGGCACGCCCGTGCGCCTCCAAGACGTCGCGCGCGTGCTGGACGACGTGCAGGACAACCGCACGGCCAGCTGGTTCGACGGCCGGCGCGCGATCGTGTTGGCGATCCAGCGCCAGCCGGGCACCAACACCGTGCAGGTGGCGGACGCAGTGAAAGCGACGGTCGCGGGGCTCGCATCGCAGCTGCCCGCGTCGGTTGAAGTCAGTACTCTCTACGACCGCTCGACGTCGATCCGGCAGTCGGTGAACGACGTACAGCTGACCCTGTTCATCACGCTGTGCTTGGTCGTCCTCGTGATCTTCCTGTTCCTGCGGAATCTGTCGGCGACTGTGATCCCGAGCCTGGCGTTGCCGTTCTCCATCATCGGCACGTTTTCGGTGATGTACCTGATGGGCTACAGCCTCGACAACCTCTCGCTGATGGCCCTCACGCTGTCGGTCGGATTCGTCGTCGACGACGCGATCGTCATGCTCGAGAACATCGTCCGCCATCTCGAAATGGGAAAACGGCCCATGGAGGCCGCGCTCGACGGCGCGCGCGAGATCGGCTTCACCATCGTGTCGATGACGCTCTCGCTCACCGCGGTGTTCATTCCCATCCTGCTCATGGGCGGGATCATGGGCAGGCTCTTCCACGAATTCGCCGTCACGATCGGCGTCGCGATCCTCGTGTCGGGATTTGTCTCGCTGACACTCACGCCGATGTTGTGCAGCCGCTTCCTCCGTCCGCCGAAGGAAGAGCGGCACGGCCGTTGGTACGAGGCAACGGAACGGATCTACCAGCGCAGCTTGGCATGGTACGAGCGCTCGCTGAACTGGGTGATGGATCATCGCCCGGGCACGATGGTCTTTTCAGCTGGTATTCTCGTCGCGATGGCCGGGTTGTTCGTAATCGTCCCCAAAGGCTTCATTCCGACCGAGGATACGGGCCAGATCCAGGGAACGACCGAAACGCTCGAGGGCAGCTCGTACGAGGCCATGCGCGATCACCAGCTCGCGGTCGCCGATATTCTGCGCCGTGATCCCAACGTCGACCACTTCATGTCGTCGATCGGCGGCGGCACGATGAACCAGGGACGCGTGAGCCTGCGGTTGAAGCCGCGCGGTAGTCGCCCCACCGCCGACGCCGTGATCCGCGAGCTGATGCCAAAGCTCAACAGCATCCCGGGAGTCCGGACCTATCTGCAGGTTCCACCGGTGATTCGTATCGGCGGCCGGCCCACCAAGACCCAATACCAATTCACGCTGCAGAGCGCCGACATCCAAGCGCTCTACGACAACGCGGCGAAGCTCGAGGCGGCTTTGCGGCGGCTGCCCAGTCTGCAGGACGTCACCACCGATCTGCAGATCAAGAATCCTCAGGTGAGCGTGCGCATCGATCGGGATCGGGCGACGAGCCTGGGCGTCTCAGTCCAGCAGATCGAGCAGGCGCTCTATGACGCGTATGGCTCGCGCCAGGTATCGACGATCTACACGCCGAACAATCAGTATTGGGTGATCCTCGAGCTGCTGCCCGAATACCAGCGCGACCCCGCCGCGCTGCAACTGCTGTATCTGCGCTCGCAGCGCGGCAATCTCGTGCCGCTGACGTCCGTCGCTTCCGCGTCGCCGGATGTCGGCCCGTTGAGCGTGAACCACAGCGGCCAGCTGCCGTCGGTCACCCTGTCGTTCAATCTGCCGCCCGGCGTCTCGTTGGGCGCGGCGGTGAACGAAGTCGAGAAAACGGCCCGGCAAACGCTGCCCTCGACGATCAGCACGGGATTCTCCGGAACGGCGCAGGCGTTTCAGGCGAGCCAGCAGGGTTTGGCGCTGCTGCTGCTGCTCGCGGTCCTAGTCATCTACATCGTGTTGGGCATTCTGTACGAAAGCTTCGTGCACCCGCTGACGATCCTCTCGGGTCTTCCGTTCGCGGGTTTCGGCGCCTTGCTGACGCTCGTGGTATTTCGCACCGAGCTCAGCGTGTACGCGTTCGTGGGCGTGATCATGCTCGTCGGTCTCGTGAAGAAGAACGCGATCATGATGATCGACTTCGCGCTCGATGCCGAGCGCAATGAGCGCAAGACGCCCCGCGAGGCGATCCTGCAGGCGGCCAGCGTGCGCTTCCGGCCGATCATGATGACCACGATGGCCGCTTTGATGGGCACGCTCCCCATCGCGATCGGCTGGGGCTCCGGCGCTGAGTCGCGACGGCCGCTCGGTCTTGCCGTGGTCGGCGGGTTGGCCTTCTCTCAGATCATCACGCTCTACGTCACGCCGGTCGTCTACACGTACCTCGATGCGCTGCAGCAGCGCTTTGGACGACGCGCCGGGCGCACGGTTCCGGAGCCCGCCGCGGCCGATTGACGCTCTCGACAAAAAGCCCCCTCCCCGCAACGCGGAGAGGGGGCGAGGGCATGAGGTCAGTTCACCGCAGGCCGATCGAAATCCCCACCTGAAAGACGCGCTGCTCAACCGGCGTTTCCACCTGCCGCGCCGAGAATGAGCCGTCCGGATTCTGTGTGAAGCCGCCGGCGGGAACGTATTTCACGCGGTCGTGGCGCACACCGCGAACCCCAAGATCGATCGCGATCGGTGTCCGGCCGTTGGAGATGCCGAGCAGCACGCCACCGCCGGCCGAGGTCGTGGTGGTGAAATGGCCATCGAGGAAGTAATTGGAATTGCAGCCGCAGCTGCTGTTCACCGAGCTCCAGAACAACGATCCACCGATCGTCGCAAAGCCATAAACGCGTAGCGCTCCTTGTCCCAGCGTCAGCTGCGGACCCGCGCCGAGCGACCCGATCTGTGAGACGGTCGAGATGCCATACCCCTGATTTTGCGAATCGTACAGCATCCAGCCGCCGTCCACGCGTAGCGCCAGCGTGCCGCCGCTGGTAACGCCCCACAGTGAGATGCCCGCTGCCGCGTTGCCGGTGTTCCGGAACGCGCCAAGCGGCTGTGCGAAGACCACGTTGGCCCCCAGGCTTCCACGATTGCCCACCTCGCGGAGGGCGGACCGCTGTGCGGAAAGAGAAGACGCAACCGCCACGAGACCCAGCACCGCCATGCTGATCCGCCACATAATCGCCGTCCTGTGAAAGTGGTAATGGTCGCCCCTGCGCCGTGGCGGACAGGCAATGCATATGCCAAGCTTTTTGGCCTGTGGCGGCGGAGTGGCCTGACCCCTAAACAGGACAGTCGAGGGCGATGATGGACCAGATCAGCTACGACGATTTCGCGAAGACCGACATCCGCGTCGGCCGCATCGTGCAGGTAGAGGACTTCCCGCAGGCACGGAAACCGGCCTACAAGCTGCGCATCGATTTCGGCCCGGCGATCGGCATCAAGAACTCGAGCGCGCAAATCACGAAGTACTACGATCCAAAGGATCTGGTCGGAAAGCTCGTACTTGGCGTCGTGAATTTTCCGCCGCGCCAGATTGCTACGTTTTTTTCGGAGGTGTTGACCCTAGGAGTGATTCTTGGGGAAGGCGATATCTGCCTCGTCCAGCCCGACCGTAACGTGCCGCTCGGTTCCTCGATTCGCTGAGGTCGCGCCAAATCGCTTTTCTACGTAGTCGTCGAGGATGCGCAGGAAATCGACGACGATGGTATCGCCTTTCAGCGTGACCTTGAGCGCGCCGTCGACATATACGGGTGCCTTCGGCTCTTCCGCCGTACCCGGCAATGAGATTCCGATGTCGGCGTGCTTCGATTCGCCCGGTCCGTTCACGACGCAGCCCATCACCGCGACCCGCAGCTCCTCCGAGCCGGGGTAGCGCGCCTGCCACACCGATCGGCGGTCGCGCAGATACGTCTGAATCTCCTCCGCCATCTCTTGAAAGAAGGTGGAGGTCGTGCGTCCGCAGCCCGGACACGCCGTGACCTGCGGCGTGAAGCTCCGCAGACCGAGTGATTGGAGAACCTGCTGCGCGACCTGGACTTCCTCGGTGCGATCCCCACCGGGACGCGGCGTCAACGACACGCGAATCGTGTCGCCGATGCCTTCCTGAAGCAGAATCGACAGCCCCGCCGTGCTGGCGATGACGCCCTTCGTGCCCATTCCCGCCTCGGTGAGGCCGAGGTGGAGTGGATAATCGGAGCGGGTCGCCAGGATTCGGTAGACCGCAACCAGATCCTGCACACCCGAGACTTTCGCGGACAGAATGATGCGATCGTGCGGCAATCCGCATTCCTCGGCGAGCTCGGCCGAACGCATGGCGCTCTCCACCATGGCGTCCATCGTGACCTCGGGCGCATCGCGCGGCTCCGGCAGAGCGGCATTGGAATCCATCATCTCGGTCAGTAGCTGTTGATCGAGACTGCCCCAGTTCACGCCGATGCGAACGGGTTTTCCCGCTTCGATCGCGACCTGCACGATCGTGCGGAAGTTTTCGTCGCGGCGTTTGGTGCCGACATTGCCGGGATTGATGCGGTACTTGGCCAGTGCGCGCGCGCACGCGGGATGCTTTGTCAGCAGCAGATGGCCGTTGTAGTGGAAGTCCCCGATCACCGGGACGTCGACCTCGGCGACGATGGCGGGCACGGCGCGCGCGGCGTCGTCCGTATTGACCGTCACGCGCACGAGCTCACTGCCGGCCGCATGCAACGCGCGCACCTGCGCGGCGGTGGCGGCCACATCGGCCGTATCGGTGTTGGTCATGGATTGGACGACGATCGGGTGCGCACTGCCAACCAAAACGCCGCCTACACTGACCGTGACGGTAGAACGTCGCGTAGTCACGAGCACGAAATATAGATGCCCGCGGAAGGTACTGCTCTCGTTAGAAGATTCTGTCCTCGACGACGACGCGAATCACCAGTGCCGTGAGCACGCCTTTGCCCGTCACGGGCGTAGCACCGCTGTTCGTTCCAATGGCGGCGATGCGGATCCACACGGTCTGTTGGGTGAACAGGCCGTTGACGGTACTGGAGAGGTCCCCGCTAATGACGACCGGAACGGGCCCCTGGACGCCACTGACGGCTTTGGGCGAGACCTGGAGCGCGGCCGGCGTGGTGTATGTAGACGCCGAGTCAGCGGCGAAGAAAAGCGCAAGCCCGATCGAGCCCATCCCCCCCGTATTGAACAGATTCGCATTGCCCGTGGTGATCCGCACCGAGTCCACGATCGATTTTCCGAACCCAGGCGGCAGATTGATTTTTTGGACCGTGGAAGCAGACCCGCCACCCGGCGGAATGATGTAGGGAATGGTGTCCCTGCCCGTTCCGGACATGAAACTGTAGGCGTCCACGTTGAAGATCGCTTTGCCCGTGCCGCAGGCTGCGATCGCCAACGCTAATAGGGCGGTCACAAAAGGCTTCATGCGTCGCTCCTAGTAGACCGAAATCGACGTCGCCATCGTGATGGCGCGTTGTGGTGACAACGAATTGCTGTGCGTCCAGAAGCCCACGTCTAGCCCGAACGGCCCCAGTCGCAACCCGCCACCCCAACCGAATTGCACGCGTTTGCGCTGATCGCGCGAGATGCCGCCCCGTACCGCGAACGGCCCTGTGCGCTGTTCGACGCCCACGTGGATGGCGGTTCCCCGCCCCGAGTTCACGACGTCGCCGCCGACCGTTGTCCCCGTGCCCATCCGCATGGCGGCGTTGGCGATGTAGGTGACCGGCATCTTCGTCTTGCTCTGGACATGGTTGTTGAGCAGGGTCGTTGTGACCGAGTCCGTCGCCGGATTGTAGTGGATGCGCTGGACCTTGGTGTCGGACCACGTGAGCTCGGCGCCGATGTCGTTCGCGCCGAATCCCACCTCGAAGGGCCCGGTGATCCACGCGATGCCGGCATCGCCTCCGACACCGTGGCCAAAGGGCTTGTTGGAGGTGTACAGCGTGTCGTCCAGAATCCCGAGCGGCGTGTTCCCGAAGATCGGGTTGCCCGTAGTGAATCCCGCCGGGCCCCTGCCGCGCGCGTAGGTGCCACCCATGTAGTAGTGCCCCGCGACGCCGACATAGATGCCGTCGTCGGCATCGTCGGTCCCGCCGCCGGTGCCGCGCATCACCCGCGTCGCGAAGCTGACCGTGGGCGCAAAGCCGGCCTGCGCCACGCCGTCGCCGAGGATGGTGTAGTTCGTGGATGGCAGGAAACCGACCACCGTGTCCGTGAGCGCCCGCCGCAACAGACTGTCGAGCGTGAAGCCGACGTCGTACTGCAGGAATCCCATGACGCCGACGTGAAAGCCGGCAAAACCCACTCCCGCGTCGAGCAGCCGGCTCGTCGTTCCGAGTCCGAACTTGTCTTCAGGAATCAACACCCGCGTAGCGCCGAGATTCATGATGAGCTGATTCTTGCCGATCGTGAACTCGACGTTGTTGGTAGGCGTGGGCGCTGCCTTCACTTCATAGAAGATCGGCGGATTGAAGATCAGGTTCATGAGCTCGACGGGATTGAACGCCGCTGACTCGGGAGTGAAAGTCGGATCGTGACTGAGCTGGCTGAGCGGGTGGTCCTTGAGGAACTTAATCAGGCCGAGCGGCACCGGGATCGAGAACTTGGGGGCGCCGGTGATGTTGCTACGGTTCTTGACGGCCCGATATGCGGGGTTGTAGCGACGCACATTGCCGTCGCGACTCAGCGAGACGCCTCCCATGCCAATGCGCCGCGCGTCGAATGAGAATTGCGCGTGCGCCGCTCGGGCGGGAGCGAGTACGAGAACGGCGAGCGTAAGAGCGACGACGGTTCGCACAGGGCACCTCGGACGGGGGAAAGGCCGCCACAACTTTGCACATTGTGTCCGTTTTTTCCATCGTGAGGTGTGAGGAAGGTCACCCGGCGGCGTCGCCGGCGGCCGATTGCAGCGTCAGAGTGACCCGTGTCCCTTTGCCGGGGTCGCTTTCGAGCGTAATGACGCCGCCCCAGCTCTCGACCAGGCGGCGCGAAATCGCCAATCCTAACCCGGCGCCGCTCGACGTCGTCGAGAATGTGGGTTCAAAGACGCGGGGCAGCGCGTCCGCCGGGATGCCACGGCCGTCGTCCGCCACGGTGAGTTGACGGCCGCTCGCGGCCACCTGCACGGTCACGCGCTTTGCGTCCGCGTTTCGGGCATTCTCGAGCAGATTCACGAGCACTTCCTTCACTTCATCCTTGCGCGCCAGCGCAGGTGCGGGGACGCCGTTCGTCGCACGCACTTCAAACCGCGTCCCCGAGCCAAGATCGTAGAGTTGCACCACCTCGCGGGCGGTTGCCGCGAGGTCGACGGCCTCGAGCGGCAGTTGCTCGGCGTCGGGAAGCGGCGCGCCAAACCGCGAGAAGGCGCGAGCGATGCCGTCCAGCCGGTCGATCTCGGTCAGAATCCGCGCTGACGTTTCATTGAGCGTCGTTTCAAACGCCGTCGATTGCGTCTTCCCCCGTACCCGTTGCAGATGCTGAATGCCGAGGCGAATCGGCGTCAAGGGATTCTTGATTTCGTGGGCCACCTGGCGTGCCATTTCTCCCCAGGCGAGCACGCGCGCGGCCCGCGTCAACGCGGTCGCGTCGTCGAGCGCGATGACGCAGCCATCAGGCGCGGGGCCGAGCAGTGCGAGCTGCAGCCGGATCTGGCGACCGCCGACTTCGAACTCACGCTCGGCGATCACGTCGCGGTTTGCGGCAATGAACTCGGCGACGGCCTGCCACACCGGCGCCCACGCCGCGGGCGTTGCCTGTGGCAGCACATCCCCGGGCGCCAAGGTTTCGGCACCGCCCACGACCAGCTCCGAGGCCCGCGGGTTCGCCATCGTTACGCGGAGCGCGTCGTCGACCGCGATGACACCCGTCGCCACGTTGGCGAGGACGCGCGCGCTCCGCTGCCGCGCTTCCTCGAGCGCGGCCTGACTGCGCCGCACGTCGGTAACCATGCGGTCGAACGCGGTGAGCACCGGTTCGAATTCACGGGGCGTGCCGGGCGGAAATGCCGGCGGCTCACTGCCCCGGCCCACAGCAATGGCCGCCTCGCGCAGCGCGGCGACCGGTTTCGCGAGCCGGCGCGCCGCGAGGCCGGCAAGGTAGATCGCGGCCACCAACCCGACGAGCGTCGCCAGCAGGATGCCGAAGGTGAGATCCTCCCGCTGCTCCCGAATGCGCTCGTCGTCCAACAGCTGCGGCACTGCCAGCACTCCCTGCTCACCGGGTGGACCCGGCGCAACGACGAGAAAGCCGACGCGGGTCGGCCGGCCGCCGGTTCGCGCGTCGATGGTCGTCTCGAGCTCGTCCTCGAGTGTGCCCCGGAAGACCTGGGGAGCGAGAAATGGATCGACCAAACCGAGCTCCGCCAGTACCGGCGAGCTCGTGGCCACGAGTACGCCACGGCGATACAGCCACAATTCGGCGTCGAGCCGGCGGCCCAACTCGACCAGGGAGCGAGCGATCGTCTCGGGCGGATCTTGGGCGACGGTTTCGGCGCCGGCGGCGGCGTCGCGGAGCGTCTGGCGAATGAGCAGATCGCCGGAGCGACGGGCATCCTCGGCCAGGTCGGTAAAGCTCCACGCCGCAAATCCGAGGACTGGCAAGACGAAAAACGTGATGAGCACAGACGTGAGCTGCACGCGATAACTGGTCTGCAGCGTCGTCACAAAAGCAGGGATCCGCGGCCGCCAGCCTTCCGCGGTGACGAGTCCGAACAGCCAGAACCCGCCCAGCAGCGCGACGTCGAGTAAGACGACGAGTGCGCCGCGCACCAGCAATGCCCACGGCCCGCGCAGGTCCACCCGTGTGTGCACGTGCCGGATCCCGCCCCGGAGATTGATCAATCGCTCTCCCCGCGCTGTCCATTGATCGCGGCGCCATTCCACAACAGGTCCGACGTTCGCGGCGGTGGTCGGGACCGGGAGTGACAGGGAAATCGTGTACGGAGCCGTCGCTTCCACATCATTGCGCAGGAATCGCGCGACGCGCTCCGGGGCTAGCAGCCCGGTCCTCGGACCGACGCCGACGGTTAGTACCGTTCGGTTCCGCAGCGGCACCACCAGGACATAGTGAATGCCCGGTATTCTCTCCAACCGTTCGATGCACGGCTCGTCTACCGCGGACCGCGCGAGCGCCGCGAGATCCGCCAGCGACAGATCGAGCTGCGCCAATCGCAGCTCGGCGAGAGGCCGGGCATCGGGACCAGCACCCCAGAGCGCCAGCATCGCCGGGTAGTCTTCGGCCACGAGTGGCGAGGAGACCCACAGCGCGTACAGATCTCCCGCACTGGTCGGTGGCGGACTCGACAGCGCATTGATCCGCTGGCCGAATCGTTCGAGCAGCGCGACCGCGACGGCATCGCCCTCCTGTCCTAGTCGCAGCGCGTCGCGACTCGCGAGGGACAGCCGACCTTCGACCGCCGCACCCCACGCGAGCAGCGCC
The DNA here is from genome assembly GCA_035299765.1 of Gemmatimonadales bacterium. Classification (GTDB taxonomy): domain Bacteria; phylum Gemmatimonadota; class Gemmatimonadetes; order Gemmatimonadales; family GWC2-71-9; genus 20CM-2-65-7. The sequence continues at coordinate 37,532 of DATGVZ010000096.1, read as the reverse complement.
GCCGCCGTGCCCGCGACGATCGCCATGCCGGCGAGCGCCCAGCGTCGCGGCGCCGGCAGAATCACACCGAAGAGCGCGGGGAGCCACAGAAACGTGTACCACTCCGGCCATGCCCCATGCGGGTCCCACAACCAGAGGCCACCGATCGCCGCCAGCGCGCCCCAGGCACACGCCGCCGGAATCACCCACGACACGCGCTGTGGCTCAGCGGCACCACGGACCAACGCGGCGGCAAGCAGAATCAACGCCATCGCCGTCACCGCCAGCGCGGCCTGCCATGACAGCCACAACCCCAGGCTGACGCCGCTCGCCGGCGGCGCGATGCCGCGACCGAAGTAGCGCACCACGTAGGGCGCCGCGACCATCAGCAGCAGTGCCGCCACGATTCCCCACCACCGTCGCTCAATGCCGCGTCTCCATAACCACCCCGCCGCGACGAGCAGCAGCACGCCCCCGACGAGCAGCGCCCCAGCGGACGCTCCGATGATCGGGACCGGCCTGTAGAATGTCGCGGGGGAGAACAGCGCGGCCGGTCCCACCGGCGCGCGCAGTAATGTCCATGCCGCGACGAGGAGGACCCCCGAGCGCCACGCGCCGGGCGCAGCGACGAGCAGCAGCGCAAGCATCACGCCGAGCGTGATCCGAGCGAGCCACGCGGTACGAGCCAGCGCCGCGAGCTTCGCATCGCCTTGCGAAGGGGGAATCGTGAGAACCGAAAACAGATCGGCGCTCTCGCACGGCGTCGAGGGCTCGTGCGGCTTGCAGATCTCGAAGACGCTCGAGTCACGCGGACCCGCGCCGGGGGGGAAGAATCGCAACGAGACACCGTGATCGCGCGCGAATACCGCGCCGAACGAACGCTCGGCCTCGGGAACGGCGGGAGCCGCGGACAACAGCACGCTGCCGACCGACGTGCCACGCCGCGCCTGGCGGCGTGCCTCGAGCACCGCGTAGAATGGAGTCATGACCGCATGCAACTCGGTCGTGTCTTGCGCGGGCAGCGTGCGGCGGCGTCCCGCCCAGGCGACAGGATGCGGATCCGGATCGCCCTGGAGCACGGTCACGCCGCGCTCGAGCGGGGGGCCGGCGATTACTGCGTCGTGCAGCTCGTCGAACGCTCCTTCTTGGGGGAGCAACGATGCTTTTGAGCCGCGCTCCGCCAGACGCCGGGCCTCGGCGATGGCGCGCCCCAATGAGGTCTGCAACGCCCGCGACGCGGCCGTGACGCGCCGCTCGCGCAACGATGGCCAGCAACATTCGACGCGCCATATCTGGAAGGCGCCGCTGACCAGCACGACCCCCAGTACCAGACTGGCGAGGGCCGCAGCGATCGTGAGCAGTGGGCGCCGCGGGCGGGTGAGCGCAAGCGCGACCGCGGCGATTCCCGCCGCGCCCGCAAGCCAGGCCCAGATGCCCACGTCGCCGCGCAGCCACTCCGCAGCCGCGAGGCTCGCAGCACAGCCGGCGATTACGACGTGAGCTTGCCTCTGCATTTGAGCGTTCTCACCCCCGAGGCCGTCCGCATCGCCATCGCGCGCGATTCACGGCTCCTGGTGCCCGTCGGCACCTGCGAACAACATGGCCCTCATCTGCCGCTCGGCTGCGACACCATCATCGTCGAGCGGCTCGCCGATGATCTGTCCTCAACATTCGGCGTTTTGCGCGCGCCGACCGTATCCTACGGTGTGAATACTGCCACCAAACGCCCCTATCCCGGCAATGCCAGCGTGCGCCGGAAGACGCTGCACCGCTGGATGAATGATCTGCTCGGCTCCTGGGAGCAATGCGGCGTCGACCCTTTCATTATTCTCACGGCTCACGGCCACGACCCCCACCAGGAGGCTCTGTCTACGCTGCGCACGCGGCGCGCGCGCGTATTCACCGTCGATGTCTTCGCCCTCGATTTCACGGGCTTTCTCGAAGATCCCGCCGGTCCGACGCATGGCGGCGAGCTCGACACGTCGTTGATGCTCTACATCGCCCCGGAGCTCGTGCGCATGGACCTGGCACAGGACTTTCCCCTGACGGCCCGTCAGGTAGCCCGGTACCGCCGCCGTGCATCGGGATCTGTCCCGGCCCTTTCCCCTGGATCCGTTGGTCGCCCGACGCTTGCGTCTGCCGAAAAGGGGGCGCGCCTGTATAAGATGATTCATGACCGCATTGCCACGCGAGTGTTGGGTGGGGGAACCGTAGCCGCGTGACCGCCCTGCTCATCCTGGCACTCCTTCAGGTGGGGAATACTGTCGATGAAGGGGTGTTCGCCATCCGGGTAGATACGCTGGAAGTCGCCCGCGAGTCCTTCCGGTTAAGCCACGGCCGTTTATCGCGCGGCGACGCCGGCTGGAGTCTCGCCACCACGATCCGCTACGATCGTGCGCGTCCGGTCATCGTGCTCGCACCCATTCTCGAAGTAAACAGCGACACCATGCCCGTGACTCTGCAGTACGACGTCGCCGATCCCCGGCAGCCCTCGCGCATCCTCGGCGAGCTCGGACGCGGCCGGTTCACCGTCCGGTTCGTGGCCCGCACCATGGAGCGCGCGCGCGAATTCCCCATTGGACCGCGAACGGTCGTGCTCGACGACTCCGTTTTCGCTCTCTATGTCTTCGCCGCCTGGATGGCAGCGTCCGAAGTCGGTGAGGTCACGGCGATCCTGCCCCGTTCTTTGCGGCGCGAGACCATGCAAATCCAGGATCACGGACTGACCGCGACCACCGTCAATCATGACTCCGCCCGGCTCCGCCACATAACCGTGAGCGGCGGCGCCGCCGGAACCGTGCACCTCTGGCTCGATCCTGCGGGTCGGCTCATGAAACTCGAGATTCCCTCCCGACGTCTAAGCGCGGAGCGACTCGCCGGCAGTTGATCTCTTGCTGTCGTTGCTCCCCAGACTAGGTTCCTGTCGCAGGCCGAAACCGCCTTCTGTAGGTGCGCGTATGGGCTTCGACCTCACGACATATCTTTTAGCAAGGACGACCATGAAATACGTGTCGATCGCGGCAGGCCTCCTTGCGTGCCCTGCCGCCCTCGCTGCACAACAGCCCTCAGCACCTACCAAACCGACCGTCACCGCGGCGCTTTCACTCGCGGACGCGATAGCCGTGGCGCGGGATAACAACCCCACCTACCGCCAGGCCGTGAACAACGGCGGACCCGCGGCGTGGGGCGTGCGCAATGCCTACTCGAGCCTCCTGATTCCCACCCTGACCGCCTCCGGCGGCATGTCGTATACGGGGCCGGGCTCGCAGACCTTTTTGACACAGAGCTTCTCCCAGTCGGTGTCCACCGTCTCTTCATTCTATGATCTGGGGCTCTCCTGGCAGCTTTCGGGCACGACGTTGTCGCAGCCGGGGCTCGCCAAGGCGCAACAGCACGCCGCTGACGCGGACATCGCCGGCGCGCAGAATGTGCTCATCACCAGCGTCAAGCAGCAGTACCTCACCGTTCTGCAGGCACGCGCGCAGGCGGATCTCGCAAAGAAGACCCTACAGCGCAACGAGGAGTTCTTGAAGCTCGCGCAGGCGCGTTACAGCGTGGGCCAGGCGACGCTGATCGATGTCCGCCAAGCGCAGGTCGCACGCGGCCAGGCGGCAGTCGGGCTCTTGCGGGCGGAGACACAGGTGAGCGTTGAGAAGCTGCGGCTGTTCGAGCAGATGGGTGTGACACCACCGGTGGACGTCGCGTCCGTTCAGTTGACGGACTCGTTCGCGGTCGAAGCGCCGACATGGAACCTCGGGGAATTGCTGACGATGGCGGAGCAGCAGAATCCGGCGCTCAAAGCGTTGCGGGCGCGCGAGGGCGCGGCATCATGGGGTGTTCGCGCCGCAACCGCGAGCTACGGTCCCGCGGTCTCCGTCTCCGCGGGGTGGTCGGGATTCACCCAGCAATTCACCAACATTGATGCGATTCGGCGCAACGAGCAGTTACAGCTTCAGCAGCAGCTGACGGCGTGTAACGAGACAAATCAGATCCGACTCAATGCAGGGCTACCTGCTTTGGACTGCAGCATCTATCAATGGGGCTCGAGCTACGAGCAGACGCTGGTCTCACGCAACTCCGTGTTTCCATTCCATTTCACGCAGCAGCCCTTCCAGGCGCGGCTGACCGTGACCCTGCCGATCTTTACAAACTTTGCGCAGGAGCTGCGTGTCTCACAGGCACGGACTCAGCGCAACAATCTCGACGAGCAGGCGCGGGCACGCGGTCTGGGTGTGCACACCGAAGTGAGCCAGGCGTTCCTCACGCTGCAGACGGCGTTCCGGACTGTGGGGCTGCAGGACACCAACCGGGCCGCCGCCCGTGAGCAGCTGCAGCTCGCCACCGAGCGCTACCGCGTGGGGTCGGGCACGTTTTTCGAGCTGTTGGATGCGCAAGTCGCGGCGCTGCGCGCGGAAAGCGACTACGTGAACGCGACGTACGACTACCACAAGGCCTTGGCCGCGCTCGAAGCCGCGGTCGGCCGCAGTTTGCGATAACCGAGAGGATCGAGTCGACATGTCCAAGCGGAACAAGGTGCTGTTGGGTGGCGGCGGGGCCGTACTCCTCGTCCTGCTGGTGATCGTCAGTGCCAGCGCCAAGCGCGAAAAGGGCGTCGAAGTGCGGTTCGAGACCGTCGGACGCCGCGATCTCGTCGCCGCCGTCACCGCCAGCGGAAAGATCCAGCCCAAGAAGAAGGTGGACGTCAGCGCCGACATCACGGGCCGAATCACTCGCATCGGGGTGCGCGAGGGCGACTTCGTACAGAAGGGTCAGTTCCTGCTGCAGATCGACCCGACCGTGTACGAGGCGAATCTCCAGCGCGCCAGCGCCGCGATGTCGTCGGCGCAGGCCGGCGCCGTCCAGGCGCGCGCCACGCGCGATCAGTCGCAGCGCGCGCTCCAGCGCACCAAAGAGCTGCGCGAGCAAAACCCCAACCTGATTTCGCCCGAGCAGATGGAGCAGGCGCAGACGGCCTTCGACGTCGCCGACGCGAATTTGACGGCGTCGCAACATCTCGTCGATCAGTCGCGCGCCGGGTTGCAAGAGGCGCGTGACCAGATGGCCAAGACGCATCTCGTCGCGCCGATGGCGGGACGCGTCACTCGACTCGCCGTCGAGGAAGGCGAAGTCGCGGTACCCGGCACGTTCTCGCGCGAGACCGGCCTGTTGCTCACGATCTCCGACCTGTCGGTGATCCAGGTGAAGGTGCAAGTCGACGAGACTGACGTGGTACGGCTGCACTTGGGGGATTCGGTGGACGTCACGATCGACGCCTTCCCCGACACGACGTTTGTCGGTCGAGTCACCAAGGTGTCCAACAGCGCGATCCTGACGGCGGCATCGGCCGCAACCGGGCAGAACGACCGCGCAGTCGACTATCAGGTCGAGATCACGCTCGCCAATCCCCCGTCCGAGGTCAGGCCGGATCTTTCCGCTACCGCGCGTATCGTGACGGACACTCGCAAGCAGGCGCTCGCGATTCCGATCATCGCGCTCACGGTGCGCGAGAACACGCCCGTGTCGACGGAGCTGCGATCAGCATCGACTTCCCCGCCGGCGGCCGAAGCAGCGACACCAGCAGACACATCAAAGCGAACGAAGAAGAAAGAGTCGGAAGGTGTGTTCATCGTGCACAACGGCGTCGCGACGTTCCGGCCCGTGAAGGTCGGCATCGCCGGCGAAGAGCACTTCGAAGTGGTAAATGGAGTCCATCAGGGTGACACCATCGTCGCCGGCCCGTACCAGGCGGTGCGCGATCTCAAGGAAGGCGCACGCGTGCGTCCCAGCCGGGAATCGAGCGACACGGCGAAGGCGAAACGCTCGTGAGCACGGTGCAGCAGTTCCGCACCGGGGACACGCCGCTCCCCGACGTCATCATCCTGGCCCACAAGCTGACGCGTGAATACGACATGGGCTCCGAGCTCGTGCGCGCGCTCCGTGGTGTGAGCGTGCAGATCCGCAAGAACGAGTATGTGGCGGTCATGGGGCCTTCGGGCTCCGGCAAGTCGACGTTGATGAACCTCGTCGGCTGCCTCGACACCCCTACGAGCGGCGAGTACTGGCTCAACGGCCAGAAAGTGAGTGACCTCGAGGACGACGAGCTGGCGCGCATTCGCAACAAGGAAATCGGGTTCGTCTTTCAGACGTTCAACTTGCTGCCCCGCGCCGACGCGCTGCACAACGTGGAGCTGCCGCTGATCTACGCCGGCCTCTCCGCGCGGAGCCGCCGCGCGCAGGCGGCGCGGGCCCTGGAGCGGGTCGGCCTCGCCGATCGCATGGATCACAAGCCGAACGAGCTGTCGGGCGGTCAACGGCAGCGCGTCGCGATCGCGCGCGCGCTCGTGAACGAGCCCAGCCTCCTGCTCGCCGATGAGCCCACCGGCAATCTCGATTCCACGACCAGCTCGGAAATCATGGGCGTGTTCGCGGAGCTGCACCGCCAGGGCCAGACGGTCGTGATGGTGACGCACGAGCAGGACATCGCCGCGCACGCCGCCCGCGTCATCACGCTGCGGGACGGCCTCGTCGCCACCGATCAGCTGAAGGCCGCCTAAGTGCCGATTTTCGAAGCACTGCGTCTCGCCCTCCAAACGATTCGCGCGCAGAAGCTGAAGAGCGGATTCTCCCTCCTCGGGGTCTTCATCGGCGTGGCGTCGTTGATCGGCGCCTGGTCGATCGCCAACGGCGTCAACCGGTACATGACCGAGAAGTTCGCGCAGACGCTCTACGGCGTGAACACCTTTCAATTGCGGCGCCAGCCCATGTTCGTGCCGAACGTCCCGGACTCGGTGTGGCGGTCCTGGAGGCGGCGCCCGCGCATCCGTTTTAGTGACGCCGAGGCGATCAACGAAGGCCTGACGGTTCCCGTGATCACCGCGTGGCAGTCGAGCGATAACGTCACGGTCTCGTTCGCCAACAAAGAGGCGCGAGACATCGACCTCACGGCGGCGAGTGAGCGCTACTTCGAAATCAAGAATCTGCGCATCGCGGTCGGCCGAGCCTTCACGGGCCAGGAGAATCGGTCGGGGGTGCCGGTGGCAGTGCTGGGTGACGCCGTCGCGCAACGCCTGTTCGTCGATCGCCCCCCGTTGGGTCGCAACGTACGCATTGGCGGCGTGCCCTATCGCGTGATCGGCGTCGTCGAGAAGCAGGGCAGCTTGATGGGATTCCCGCTCGATCGTTTTGTCGTCGTGCCCGCACTCTCGCCGGCCCAGAACCTCGTGAATCCCCCCGGGATTCTCGATGCCTTCCTCGTGAAGGCGCGCTCGGACCCCGAGATGCGTGAAGCGATGTCGCAGGCGGAAGGCATCATGCGCAGCCGTCGCCACCTGCGTCCGCGACAGGACGACAACTTCGTGCTGGACACATCGGAAGGCATCCAGCGCTTCTGGGCGGGGATCAGCCGCATCCTCATGATCGTCATGCCCGGGATCGTGATCGTCTCGCTGGTCATCGGTGGGATCGTGATCATGAACATCATGCTCATGGCCGTGGCGGAGCGGACGCGGGAGATCGGCCTGCGAAAATCGCTCGGTGCGCGCCGCCGCGACGTGCTGCGGCAGTTTCTCGCAGAGTCGACGGCGATCGCCGCGGTCGGCGCGGCCTTCGGTATCGTTGCCGGCATTGGTCTGACCGTGTTGATCAACGCGATCTCGCCGCTGCCGGCGAGCGTGTCGCCCACGTCCGTCATCCTCGGTGTCATCATGGGCGCGGGCGTCGGCGTCGTCGCCGGCGTCTATCCCGCCACCCGAGCCGCGCGGCTCGATCCGATCGCCGCGCTGCGTCAGGAGTAACCCGTGACCGCGTTGTTCGAAGGCGTCGGGATCGCGCTCACGTCGCTGCGCGCGCACAAGATGCGCGCCGCGCTCACGATTCTGGGCGTCGCGATCGGAGTCACGGTCGTCATGGTCATCGGTGCCCTGATCAGCGGGTTCAACAAGGGCATCTCGGACATGCTGTCGTCGCTCGGCCCGAAAACGTTCTGGGTCGGGCGCTACTGGGGCGGGCAGAACGACCAGGACCCGGAAGATCCCAATCCATGGCGCCGGCGGCCGCCGATCACGATGGAAGAAGCCAATCGTCTGGCGCAACTCCCGACGATCGCGTTCGTCGTCGTGGACGAATTCACGAGGGCCGACATCGACTTCGAGGGCCACCGCCTCTCGACAATCGGCATCCGCGGTCGCAACGCCGATTGGCCGAAGATCGAAGGCGGCCAGATCAATCCCGGTCGTTCCTTTACCTACCTCGAGGATGCGGCGAACAGCCATGTCGCGGTCGTGAACGACAAGCTCGCCGAGAACCTGTTTGGGCAGCGCGACCCGATGAACCGGCGGATCAGGATCGGTGGGCTGCCGTATGACGTCGTTGGCGTCTACAATCCCCCGCCCCGTCTCTTCGGCGAAGCCGATCGCCCGGAAGTCATGATTCCGCACGGCACCTTCGTGAAGGATCTGCAATTCTGGCCCGGATGGTTGAGCATGTTCGTCGTGCCGCAGGATTCGGTCTCCCTGCAACGCGCGATGGACGATGTGACGATGGCCATGCGGACGATGCGAGGCTTGCGTCCCGGCCAAAAAAGCAACTTCGACGCCATCAGCCAGGACGTGTACGTGCAGGCCATCAACAGCTTCACGCGCGTCGCGCGCGTGCTGATGATCGCGCTGTCGATGGTGGGCCTGATGGTGGGTGGCATCGGTGTCGTGGCGATCATGATGATTTCGGTCACGGAGCGCACCCGCGAGATTGGGGTCCGCAAGGCCCTGGGAGCGACGCGGCGCGAAGTCATGTGGCAATTCCTCGTCGAGGCGGCGACCCTGACGCTCGTCGGCGGCTTCGTCGGCATGGTGTTCGGTTGGCTGATCGCGATCTTGCTGCACAGCTTCACGCCGGTGCCCGCCTACGTGCCGATCGGCTCGATCGTCGTCGCGCTGACCGCTGCGGCCGTCACGGGGCTCCTGTTCGGCATTTATCCCGCGAGTAAAGCTGCGCGACTCGATCCGGTGGAGGCGCTGCGGTACGAATAGGGGCGGCAATGGCGGCAAAGGCGGCACGGCCTTCCCGCCCCTGCCGCCCCTGCCGCCTTAAGTTTGAAGGCCATGCCTCTCTTCGAAGCCCTCCGTCTCGCCCTGCAAACGGTCTGGAGCCACAAGCTCCGCTCGTTCTTCACGCTGCTGGGCATCATCGTCTCGGTCGCATTCCTCGTGGCCGTCGTCGCCGTCATTCAGGGCATGAACGCCTACGTGCGCGAGCGCCTCGCGGGGGCAATCGTCGGCGTCAACGCGTTTCAGATTCGTCGCGATCCCATTCAGGTCGGCTTCATCGACGACGAGGCGTGGAAGCAGATCCAGCGCCGGCCGATCATTGCGCGCGAAGACGTGGCGTATATCGCACGCGCGGTGCCCGACGCGGAGGCGATCGCCCTGCAGTCAGGCTGGCCGACACCGATGGCCGACGTGCAATGGCGCAATCGCACGACGGGCGACGTCTTCATCTTCGGCGTGACGGCACCCTATGTGCTCGTGCAGGACTACGCCTTTGCCGCGGGCGCACCGCTCACGGATATCGACGTGCAACAGCGGCGCCACGTCGCGGTGCTGGGCTACGACGTCGCCGAAAAGCTGTTCGGTGAAGCGGCGGCGGCGGTCGGACAGATGATCCGCGTGCACGGCATGCAGCTCATCGTGAAGGGCGTGATCGCGCGCAAGGGCACGGTCCTGGGCCAGTCGTGGGATGGGTTTGTCATGCTGCCGTTGACGACGTTCGAGGCGATGTACGGGCGACGGCAGACGATGGTGATCTCCGTGAAAATGGCGACGGCAACGGGTGTCGCTCCGGCGATGTTGCGGGCGGAAGAGGCGATGCGTATCGCGCACCGTTTGCGGCCGGGAACGGATAACGACTTCACCGTGGACACGGGCGAAGGGTTGATCGCTTTCTGGGGGAAGCTCACGCGCGTCATTTTCACCGTGGTGCCCGCGGTGGTCGTCATTGGGATCGTGGTCGGCGGGATCGTCATCATGAACATCATGCTCATGAGCGTCACGGAGCGCACGCGCGAGATCGGCATTCGCAAGGCGTTGGGCGCCGCGCGCCGCGATATCCGCCGCCAGTTCTTTGCCGAGGCGCTGACGCTGTCGCTGCTGGGCGGGATCGCGGGGCTCGCGGTCGGAGCCGGCCTGGCCGGACTCGTGCAGATCCTTTCCCCGTTGCCGGCTCGCGTGACCGCGTGGTCAATCGGCCTGGCGCTGCTCCTGGGCATCGTCGTCGGCGTGGCGTTCGGCGTTTATCCGGCCCATCGGGCCTCGCGCCTCGATCCGATCGAGGCCCTCCGCCAGGAATAGATGGCCCTCCACTCGGTTCGCGAGGGTTGGCGCATCGCCCTCGAGCAGCTGCGCGTCAACAAGCTTCGCTCCGCGCTCACGGTGCTGGGCGTGGTGATCGGGATCGCGACGGTGATGGCGATGGCGTCCATCGTCGCGGGATTCCGCGAGCAAATCGTGAATACGCTCGAGGTCGTCGGGCCGACGACGTTCCGTGTGCTCCGCTACTTCTCGACGACCGGTGTGAATCCCGACGCGGTGCCGCGCGAAGTGCGCATCCGGCCCAAGCTGGTTCCGCAGGAGGCGGAGGCCATCGCCCGGCTTCCCGAGATCCATTATGCCGCGATCTGGACGCAGCTGTTCGAGCGGTTCGAGTACGGCGGCAATCACACGCGCATCCTCGGCGTCTTCGGTGCCGATGACCGGTTCATGGAAATTCTGGGCGGTGGGATCCCCTCGGGCCGTTCCTTCACCGCGGCCGAGCTGCGCGGTGGCGAGCCCATCGTGATCGTCGAGCAGCGGACGATCGACCGGCTGTTCGGCGCCGTCAATCCGCTCGGCCGCATCGTGCGCATCGGCGGACATCCGTTTCGGATCGTGGGGGTGTGGCAGCGACCCACGAACATTTTCGAAGTCCCGGGCACACCGGAGATCGCGGCGATCATGCCCTTCGAAACCGCGCGCCGCAGCTTTTTCATCGACGAGGTGAACTCATTGATCATTCTCGTCAAGCCGAAGCCGCAGGTCACCGTCACGCGCGCCATGGATGCCGCCACGCTGACGCTGCGACGGATGCGGGGCCTGCGCGTGAGTGACCCGAATACCTTCGATCTGCTCACGTCCGACCAGGTCCTGAGTATCTTCGACAGCCTGACGTTCGCGTTCTTCTTTGTGATGCTGGTGCTGTCCAGCATCGCGTTGATGGTCGGAGGCATCGGCGTGATGGCGATCATGATGGTCTCCGTGACGAGCCGGACGCGCGAGATCGGCTTGCGCAAAGCGCTCGGCGCGACGCGGCGCGCGGTCCTGTGGCAATTTCTGGTCGAGGCCGCGACACTCACACTGCTTGGCGGCATCATCGGGATCGTGCTGGGCTTGGGCGTCGGTGAAGTGTTGAAACGGCTCCTGGACTTCAGTACGACGGTTCCGGTCGTGCCTGCCGTCATCGCGACCGTCGCATCCATTCTCGTCGGACTGGTCTTTGGGATTGCGCCGGCGGCGCGGGCGGCGCGGCTCGATCCCGTTGAGGCGCTCCGGTATGAGTGAGTACATCGATCTCCTCGCCATCGCCGCCCACCGCGACGATGTCGAGCTCACGTGCGGTGGCACGCTGGCGAAAGCCGCGCGCGCCGGGCACCGCGTTGGGATCATCGATCTCACGCAGGGCGAAATGGGCACGCGCGGCGACGCGGCCACCCGCACCGCGGAAGCGGAGCGCGCCGCCAAGACGCTTGGCGTCGCGCTCCGGCTCACCGCTGGCATGCGCGACGCGCACCTGGCGAATGATGAACCGTCGCGAGAAGCAGTCGTCGCATTGATTCGCCGCACGAAACCGAAGGTCGTGATCCTTCCCTTCCCCGTCGGCCGGCATCCGGACCACCGTGCCGCATCGGAGTTGGGACGGGACGCCTGTTATCTCGCCGGGCTCGCGAAGTACGCGCCGGGAAAGGGTGGCGAGGCGCACCGGCCGTACAAACTCCTGTATGCCCTCGCATATCGAGAGGACCCGGTCAAGCCCACATTCGTCGTGGACATCTCGGATGTGTTCGAGAAAAAGATGGAGGCGATTCGCTGTTACTCGTCCCAGTTCGACGGCGCCAAGGCTGCAGGCGAAGTGTTCCCGACAGGCCAGGATCTGTACGAGCTGATCCGCGTGCAGTCCGCGCACTACGGATCGCTGATCCGCCGGCGCTATGGCGAGCCCTTCTATACCGCCGAGACCCAGGAGGTCGACGATGTGCTCGATCTTGGCGTGCAGTCCATCTAAGCAGAGCCTTCAGGGTGTCATTAAATTGCAAACTCCATGACCAAGCGCCTCACTTATCTGGACAACGCCGCCACGACGCCGGTGCGGCCGGAGGTGTTGGAGGCAATGCTTCCCTACCTCGGGAAGGAAGCCTTCGGCAATCCCTCCTCAGCGCACCGATTCGGGCGCGCCGCGCGCGCCGGTGTCGAGGAGGCGAAGCGCGCGATCGCCGACGCCGTCGGCGCCGAGCCGAATCAGGTCGTGTTTACGTCGGGCGGCACGGAAGCGGACAATCTCGCGATTATCGGCGCGGCGCTCGCCGCTCGGGATCGGGACGGCCCATTCCGGGTTGTCGTCTCCGCCGCCGAGCACAAGGCAGTGCTCGCTGCCGCGCATGCGGTGAAGCACCTGGGTGGCGAAGAAGTCATTCTGCCCGTCTCTGCTTCGGGCGTGGTCGACAGCGCGGCGCTCGACGCCGTCCTGGCAGAGGGCGTCGCGCTGGTCAGTGTGATGTGGGTGAACAACGAGGTGGGGACGGTGCAGCCGGTGGCCGACCTGGCCACCCGATGTTGTGATGCGGGCGTGTTGTTCCACTCCGATGCGGTCCAGGCTTTTGGCAAGCTTCCGGTATCGCTCGGCGACGTCAACTGCACACTCCTCACCATCTCCGGCCACAAGATCGGCGCCCCCAAGGGCATCGGTGCGTTGATCGTGCGCGACCGCAAGGCGGTCGAGGCGATCATTCACGGCGGCGGCCAGCAGTTCGGCATTCGTCCCGGAACGGAGAACGTGCCGGGCGTCGTGGGTCTCGGCACCGCCGCGAAGCTTGCGGCACAGGAGCAACGGGCGCTCGCGCCGCGGTTGCGGGAGTTGCGCGACGCGCTGGAACACCGCGTCCTGGCGATCGTGCCGGATGCGGTGATCAACGGCTGGCAGGGCGAGCGTGCGCCGCACATCTCCAACGTCTCGATCCCCGGGACGGACAGTGAAGCGCTCCTGATGCATCTCGATCTCGCCGGAATCGCCTGCTCGTCGGGCTCCGCCTGCAGCACCGGCACGGTCGAACCCTCGCACGTGCTGACCGCGATGGGTGTGCCGCGCGACCTGGGCGTGGCCGCTCTGCGCTTCTCGTTCGGGAAGGACAGCACCAGCGACGACGTTGACGCAGTCGCCGCCGCGCTCCCGCGCATCGTCGAGAAGGTGCGGTCGCTCGCAACGGTCCTGCACCGATGAGAGTGCTCGTCGCGATGTCCGGCGGCGTGGATAGCTCCGTCGCCGCTGGGTTGCTCGTCGGGCAGGGTCACGACGTGATCGGCGCGACGATGAAGCTGTTCTGTTACGGCGACAGTATTCCCGATCGTCCGTGCTGCTCCCTCGATTCGATCACCGATGCGAGGCTCGTCGCGCACAAGCTCGGGATTCCGCACTACGTCCTCAATCTCGAGGACCGCTTCGGGCACGATGTGATCGAGAACTTCGTCGCCGAGTACGCGCGCGGGCGCACGCCGATTCCGTGTGTGCGCTGCAATTCGTTCACCAAGTTCCGCGATTTTCTTTATCACGCCGACGCGCTCGACTGCGACGCGATCGCCACGGGGCACTACGCCGTGGCGCGCGATGGTGCGCTGTTCCGCGGGCTCGACCGGCAGAAGGACCAATCCTATTTCCTGTGGGGCATCGATCGCGCGGTCGTAAGGCGCATGCTCACCCCGGTCGGTGAGTTGACGAAAGCGGAGACACGCGCGGTGGCGCGAAGACTCGGGCTCGTCACCGCCGAGAAGGCCGAGTCGGTCGAAATCTGTTTCGTGCCCGATGACGACTACGTAGCGGTGCTCGAGCAGCGTCTTCCCGCCGATGCGCCGGCCCTCTCACCGGGAGCATTCGTCACGACGAGTGGAGATGTCGTCGGTGCACACGGTGGATTCGCGCGCTACACGGTCGGTCAACGGAAGGGCTTGCCCGGCGGATTCGACGAACCGATGTACGTCGTCGCGATCCGTCCCGCGACGCGCGAGGTCGTCGTGGGCCGCGGCGCGGAGTTGTTCGGACACGCCCTGTCCCTGGAGGAGGTCAACTGGCTCGCCGAGCCACTCGGTCCCGGTGATCCGGTGTGGGTGCAATGCCGCTATCGGGCGCGCGCGGTGCCCGGCACGATTGCTGCGAAAGCCGACGGCCGCATCGCGCTCCAGCTCGCTGAGCCGGTTCGGGCGATTGCGCCGGGGCAGTCGGGCGTCCTGTATGACGCGGACGAGCGGCTGCTCGGTGGTGGCGTAATCGTCTAACCTCACTCGGCGTGCCACGGGTCACAGCGACCCCGCTCGGCGCGCGTGCAGAATTCTGAGCTCTTCCTCACCTCACTTGTCAGGAGGCAGTATGCGGTTGCTCCTTCGTGCCGGAATCCTGCTCGGCTTGGCGGCGGCGGCGGCGGCGGCGGCGGCGTGTAAAGAGTCGCTGACCCCCGTCCACTTCAAGGATCCGGTCGCGCTGTCGGCGAACCTGGCGTCGGTCGACTCGGCGGTGAACACGCAGGTCGCGCGCAGCTTCAGTACCGCCACGTTGAACCTCAGCGCGGCTAAGGCGCCGGCGATCGGTCCGGTCGCCTCGTTGCTCGCGACGGTGCGCCCGCAGCTCCAACTGAGCGGCGCGCGGATGTTCCTGCCTGGCCTCCTGCAGGCTCGCAGCATGCAGGCGCAACTGCCTAACCTCAGCGTCGCCGCGGCCCAGGGTCGCGTCATCCCCGACTCCTTATACGGGCGCGTCTACGAGTGGGACGCCACGCTCCACCAGTACCGGTGGCTGGGCACGACCGTTACCGGTCTCACCGGTGTTCGGTTCATTCTCTACGCCGTCGGTCTGAACGATCAGGTCATCGAGCCGGTCACGCAGATCGGGACGCTGGACATTCTCGATCAGAGCACGGCGAGCAAGCTGCAGGTCCAAGTCCTGGTCAAAGGCCCCGGTGGTACGCCGACGTACATCGATTACACGATCTCGCTGCAACCGACCGGCCAGATGTCGGCAACGGCGGCGGCGAGCGGCTCAATTTCGAACGGGCTCACGGGCGCCGACAACAAGACGTTGACGTTCGATCAGACGCTCACGATCGATGTGAACAATGCGACCGCGCACGCGGTGTTTGCGCTGAACAATCCAGCGATCACCTTGATCATGAACGAGTCGGTGGCGGTCAACAATCCGAACATCGTGATCAACGCCGATTTCCGGCTCATTCAGAACGGCTTGACGATTCAGGCGGTGGGCCGCATCACGATCAACACGAGCACCGGCAGCGCACTGGTCGACGTCACTGTCAACCAGGATGGCCACCCGGTGGCTTCCATCAGCGGTGACCCGACCAATCCCGCAACGCAGTGGAAGGACGCGGGCGGGCAAGCGCTGACGGCCGCCGAGCTCGCAGCGCTCGGTCACCTCTTCGACGCGTTCGAGGCATTCCAAAAGGCCGTCGAAGGGCTGTTCCTGCCGGTCACGACATTCGCCGGCTTGTAGACGGCTGACGGTTTGGTAAAGCCCCCTGTCCGGCTCTGGCCGGGCAGGGGGTTTTGCCGTATTACCTACGCGTGCTCTACCGGTTACTCGCGAACGCCGTCATCTCCATCCATGCGCTGTTCATCCTCTTCGTCGTGCTCGGCGGATTTCTCGCGTGGCGTTGGAGATGGGTCGCCGCCGTCCACGTACCGTGCGCGATCTGGGGTGTACTCATCGAGTACCGTGGCTGGATTTGTCCGCTCACACCCATGGAAAACGCACTGCGCGCCAAAGCCGGACAGCAGGGCTATAGCGGCGGGTTCATCGAGCATTATCTCCTGCCCACGATGTACCCGTCCGGCCTGACGCCGCGCGTACAAGCACTGCTCGGCACATTCGTGCTCGTCGTCAATGCGTTCGCGTACACCGTTCTGCTCCGTCGAATCCCGCGAGGCCCCTGATGCCCACCCGTCGCCGTTTTCTCAGCTCCCTCTTCGCCGCGGGCGCTACACTCCCCGCGCTTCGCAACGACGCGCTGTCGCGCATTCTGCCGACGCTTCACGGCGTCGATGGCCGCTCCGCCGCCGATGTCGCTCAAGACGAAGACTTCTGGCGCGAAATCCAGGCGGCGTTCGACATCGACCGCGGCATGATCAACCTCAACAACGGCGGCGTCGCGCCCAGTCCGCGA
Organism: Gemmatimonadales bacterium; assembly: GCA_035299765.1. Taxonomy (GTDB): domain Bacteria; phylum Gemmatimonadota; class Gemmatimonadetes; order Gemmatimonadales; family GWC2-71-9; genus 20CM-2-65-7. Next base: position 21,088 of record DATGVZ010000096.1, on the reverse strand, counting down.
GTCGTGTACGCGGCATTGCAGCGCTATCTCGCAGTCTCGAATCAGGCGCCGGCGATCACGATGTGGGCGTGGATCGAACCGGAGATCGAGACGGTGCGGCGCCGGCTCGCCGGCAATTTCGGCTGCGATCCCGAGGAGATGGCGATCACGCGCAACGCGAGTGAGGCGCTCGAGATCGTGCAGCTCGGTATGCCGCTCGAACGTGGCGACGAAGTCCTGACGACCACGCAGGACTACCCGCGCATGATCACGACGTGGAAACAGCGGGAGCGCCGGGACGGCATCGTCCTCAAACAGATCACCTTCCCCGTGCCGCCCCCTTCGCAGGACGACCTCGCGCGCCGCTTTGAAGAGGCGATCACGCCGCGCACGAAGGTCATCCACGTCTGTCACATCACCAATCTCACGGGCCAGATCTTTCCGATAAAACGGATTTGTCAGATGGCTCGCGGCCGCGGGATTGAAGTGATCGTGGACGGCGCGCACGCCTACGCGCATTTCCCGTTCACCCGCGACCAACTCGACTGCGATTATTACGGCACCAGCCTGCACAAGTGGCTGACCGCGCCAATCGGGACCGGTTTCCTGTACGTGCGACGCGCAAAGATCGGCAAGATCTGGCCGATGATGGCGGCGCCGCCGGAAATGAACGAGAACATCCGCAAGTTCGAGGAGATCGGCACGCACCCGGCCGCCAATCACAACGCGATTGCGGAGGCGCTCGACTTTCTGGACGGGATCGGCCCGGAAAGGAAAGCGGCCCGGCTGCGCTTCTTGCGCGATCGCTGGGCCAAACGGCTGGAGCGCCTGCCGGGCGTGAAGCTCCTGACGCCCTACGATCCGGCTCAGTCCTGCGGGCTGGCGTCATTTACACCCGCACAACTCGACGTCGGCAAAGTCGCGAGTCTGCTGTTCGACCGGCATCGCATCATCGTCACGCCGATCGCCCATCCCGAGTTCAACTGCCTGCGCATCACGCCGAACGTCTACACGACGCTGGCGGAGATCGATCGCTTCGCCGACGTCGTGGAAGACGTTCTGCGCAAAGGCCTGCCGGCTTAAGGAAGCAGCGCCACGATTCGCAACGGGCCGCCGCTGCCACCCTTGATTTTCATCGGCAGCGCGATGACGAACGCGCCCGTTGCAGGAAGCCGATCGAGATTCGCGACGTTTTCGAATCCGGGAACGTTCGAGGCGAACAAGCGACGATGGACGCCAAACGTCGTTGATTGGCCGTTGTCGAGGCTCGGCGTGTCGACTCCAACCGCTTTGACTTTGCGCCGGACGAGTATGCGCGCGCCATCGAGGTGGATGCCGGGAAAGTGCAGCTCCGGAACAGCCGCGGTGCCCGTCTTGGTCGTGCCGAGGTAGCGCGCGCGGTCAGGCCAACGACTGCCCCATCCGGTTTTGATGAGGACGATGGCTCCGGCGGGGATCGCTCCGTGGGCGGACTCCCAGCGCTCGAAGTCTGCCGCGGTGACGCGGTAGTCGGGGCTCGAATCCGCCTGATGGGACGCGTCGACCACGATCGCTGGTCCCATCAGCTGTTCGATGGGAATCTGGTCGGTCGTGTGTCTCCCCTCGACGAAATGCACGGGCGCATCGAGATGCGTACCACCGTGCTCGGCAGCCGCGAAGTTATTGGCCGCGTAGTAGTAGCCACCCGGTGTACGCTGCGCCGAGACGACGGTGAGCCGGAAGGGCTCCGCGGTCGGCCAGTAGATGGTGGTGGAATCGAAGGAATAGGTGAGGTCGACCCAGGTGCCGTGCGCCAGCCGGTCAGCGACCGGGCGGCAGGCCGTGCCGAGCAAGAGAACGAAGAGAACGCGCTGGCTCATCTCGACTGCTCCGGTTGAGAAGTTGCAAGTGTAGGGCACGGACGCAAAGTTGTCAGGACCGCACAATACGGAGCCAAGATATGAAGGTGCTCGTGCCCGTGCTGGTTGCGATCATAGCCGCATGTGGCGGCGGGAAGGACTCGGACAAACCGAGTGCCCAGACGGTCAATGGGGTCAATCGGGACACGCTCACCGAGCGCCAGCGCGACAGCATTCTGGCCCAGTCGCGGATCCCGGGAGCCCGCGGCGTCGGAAAGGCGATGCGAGTCGGCGACTCGACGAGCGCAGGGATCGAGCAGACGAACGCGGTGGCAAGAGATACGACCGATCAATGAACAATGATCAATGATCAATGATCGTTGAACATTGTTCAATGATCATTCTCTGGTGCGTGGTCCTGGCACTGAGCGCGTGCGGTCCGGGAAATCCCTGCTCTGGCCATCAGTTCTCCAGGCTGCAACGCTACTCGCTTCCCTACGCGGGCCATTGGGTCGTCGCGCGTGGTGACACGGTCACATTCCCGGATGCACCGCAGATGGGCGATCGCTTCAGGCTGAGCGATATCGTCTTGGACACGACGACCGTGCTCGTGGGTCGCGAGTGCGTGTTTCGCGGCAAGATCGTGTTTCGCGCGCCGCATGCCGACACCGTCAGCGCGAGCTGGTTCGGCCAGCCCGAGCAGGCGATCGTGACTGGCTGGCCCGCGGATCTCGGCCCCTTCGCCGGACTGTCGCTTGCTTGGGCTTCCGCCCGCCGCGACTCGGTCAGCGGGGCGATCCTGTTCGACGCGAAACTGGGCGTGCAGGCGCGTCCCGGGATGACGGCCCGATTCGTCGCCGGGCGCGCGGGCGCGCCCCCGCGATTATCTTCCGCGCCATGAGAGGCTTTCTCGTTCGGCTCGTCATCACTGCGTTCGGGCTCTGGGTCGCAGATCAACTGCTTCCCGGCATCTGGTTCACCAGTACAGGCGCGCTCATCCTGTCCGCATTCCTGCTGGGCCTCGTCAACGCCGTGATCCGGCCAATCCTTATCATCTTGACGCTGCCGTTGACGATCCTCACGCTGGGACTGTTCATCCTGATCGTGAACGGCATCTCGCTGGCCCTCGTCGCCTGGCTCGTCCCCGGCTTCCATGTGGCGAGCCTCGGGTCCGCGACGCTCGGCGCCATCATCGTGAGCCTCACGAGCTGGCTGACGTCGTCGTTCGTCGGTGGGACGGGCCGGATCGAGCGCATGCGTCGCATCGAGGTTACGGGTCGCCGGATCGATGAATAGGGCGTTCGCCGGTCTCGACTGATCAGGCCGCCACCACTTACCCCGCGCGAACGATGGACCGTCGGCGTCTCCGTCGCCCTTTACGCCGCGGTCGTGATCGTGATCCGGCGTCACATTGGCGGCGACATCGTCCCCGAAATCCAGCTCAGCCAGCGGTGGCTCGACGGCATTCCTCTGTACCGTCCCGCGCTGTCCAGTCAGGGTACACCATGGCCGCCGTTCGCGGCGCTCGGTCTGGCGCCGCTTGGGCTGCTCGCACGCGTCAGTCTTCCGGTGGCGACCGCGGTTTGGAGTGCAATCAGCGTAGCCTGCCTCGCCATCGCGATGGTGCTCGTGCGCCGCTGGGGTGGCTGGCGAACGGCCGCGCTCGCGTTCGCCGCGACCGCCGTGCCGATTCAGACGAACTTTGAGCATCGCAACGTCAATACGATTCTGCTCCTGCTTGTCGTAGCTGCGGCCGCGGACCTCGAAGACGCCCGGGAACGCCGGGCCGGACTGTGGCTCGGACTCGCCGCGGCAATCAAGGCCTTTCCTGCCCTCTTGATCCTGTATCTCGCGATGCAACGCCGGTGGCGCGGTTTCGCCATCGCGACCGCGGTTGCCGCGGGCGGGACGCTCCTTGCGCTCGCGCCTTACGGCGCCTCGGGGGGGGGGGCGCTGAGCAATGCCGCGGACTGGCTCCAGTCGAGCCTCGCTCAGGATCGTTGGCAACTCTCCATCAACGACCAATCGTTGCGCGCGCTCGTGCTCCGGATGGGAGGAGCACCGACGCTGGCATTGGGGTTGGCCGCGCTCTGCGCCGCAGTCATGCTGGTCAGTGCCGGCACACGGAGCTGGGACGCTCTGTCCGGCCTTGGCGCGGTACTACTCGCCTCCGTGCTCGCGGCACCGATCGCGTGGATCCATTACTACGTGCTCGCGTTCCCCGGCTGGGCGGCGGTACTGCGGAACACGCCGTCGAATTTTGGACGTGTCCGTGGCACGGCGCTGATCATTGCGGCGATCGCTACATCCGGTTTGCTGACCATCGGACCTCGATCCCTGCGTCTCGCCCTGCTCCAGGGAAGCGTGTATGCGTGGGGATCACTCGTTCTGCTTGCCGCGCTCGAGTGGTCGGCCCGTCACCAGGCGAAGCTGGGCTGACGATGGCCAACGCGATCCAGTTTCGGTCGAACGGCGGTCCCGAAGTGCTGGAGCTAGCCGACGTGCCAGTCGGCGAGCCGGGTTCTGGACAGGTGCGCCTCCGCCATACCGCGATTGGCGTGAACTTTGTCGACACCTATCAGCGCTCGGGGCTCTATCCCGTGAAGCTCCCCGCCATCGCTGGCAATGAAGGCGCGGGCGTAGTCGAGGCGGTAGGGCCTGGCGTGCGCGACTTAAAAGTCGGCGACCGCGTCGCCTACACATCGCTGGCCGGTTCCTACTCCGAAGTGCGCGTCGCTCCTGCGGACCGGCTCGTAAAGATTCCGCCGGACGTAAGCGACGCACAGGCCGCCGCGATGATGTTGAAGGGGCTCACTGTGCAGTACCTCATTTTCTCGACTCGCGTGGTACAGAAGGGCGAGACGGTGTTGTGGCACGCCGCGGCCGGCGGCGTCGGCCTGATCGCGGTGCAATGGCTCAAGGCGATCGGCGCGATGACGATCGGCACCGCAGGGTCGGACGAGAAATGCGCGCTCGCACAAGCGCACGGCGCGACGCACACGATCAACTACTGCAAGGAAAACTTCGTTGAGCGCGTGCTGGCACTGACGGACGGCAAGAAAGTTCCCGTCGTGTACGATTCCGTCGGCAAAAGCACGTGGGAGGGCTCACTCGATTGCCTGCGGCCCCGTGGGCTGATGGTCTCCTTTGGCAACGCGTCGGGGCCCGTGCCGCCCGTGACGATTGGCGTTCTCGCGACGAAAGGGTCGCTCTACGTCACGCGCCCGACGCTGGTGACCTACATTGCGAGCCGCGAAGAGCTCGAGTCGCGCGCCGCGGCGCTGTTCGACGTGGTACGATCGGGCAAGGTGACGATCGAGATCAGCAAGCAGTATCCGCTCGCGGCAGCGGCGCAGGCCCATCGAGATCTCGAGAGTCGCAAAACCACGGGCTCGATCGTCCTGATTCCCTGACGTGTCCACACCCGCCAAGATGTGGGACATTGAGACCCCGGCGCTGTTGCTCTATCGTGACGTGATGGAGCGCAATCTGACGCAGATGGCCGCGCGCTCGCGCCGGCTTGGTGTGTCCCTCCGCCCGCACATCAAGACGCACAAGTGCCTCGAGCTGGGACGCCGGCAACTCGCGCTGGGCGCGCGAGGCATTACGGTGTCGACCTTATTCGAAGCGCAGGCGTTTACCCGGGGCGGGTTCACGGACCTGACGTGGGCATTCCCCCTCGATCCGACCCACATCCCGCACGTCCGGCGAATTGCCGAGGGCGGCGCGACGCTGCGCGTTGTCCTCGACGACCTCGAGACAGCGAAAGCTCTCGCGGGAACGGGGGGTGGCGAGGGCCTGCACGTCTGGCTCAAAGTCGACTGCGGCTATCACCGCGCCGGCGTCGACCCCTCTTCGCGGTACGCACTCGAGGTCGCGCGCGAGCTGGGGCGCGAACGCGGGATCGTCTTTGACGGCGTTCTGAGTCACTCGGGTCATGCCTACAGGACCCGCAACCAGACGGAGGCCGCGCAGATCGCCGAACAGGAGCGACAAGTCATGGTGTGGTTTGCGGATCTGCTGCGGAAGGACGGATTACCGGTGCGCGGGGTCAGTGTGGGCTCGACGCCCGCGATGGCGGCCGTAAAAGACTTGACGGGCGTCACAGAAGCCCGGCCGGGGAACTACATCTTCTACGATCGTACAATGGTCTTGATTGGATGCTGCGAGCCGAGTGACGTGGCCGTCTCAGTGTTGGCCACCGTCGTGTCCCATCAACCGGGGGCTTCCCATTTCGTCGTGGACGCCGGCGCGCTGTCGCTCTCGAAGGATCTCGGCCCCACTCACCTCGGTCTCGATCCGGTGTTCGGTGAGGTGAAGGGTCATCCGGAGCTGACGGTCGCGTCCGTCTCGCAGGAGCATGGCTTGATCCGCGCGGCCGCGCCCGTCGCTATCGAGGGAAAGTTCAAGGTCGGCGAACAGATCGAGATCATTCCCAATCACTCCTGTCTGACAGAAGCGCATTTCGACGAATACGTCGTAGTCGAACAGGACCAGGTCGTGGATCGCTGGAAGATCGAGCGAGGGCGCTAGCCATGAAAATCGCGCTGCGTCACTTCTTCATTGCGTTGCTGCCGCTGATATTTGGCCTAGGCGCGAGCTGGGGCTTTGCGTTTAGCCAGAACAAGTGTGGCAGGCTGGTCGGGCCGATCTTTGCGCCCAAATGCCACTGGATCCAGCTCGAGTATCAGCTGGGATTCCAGATGGCGGGAACGTTGTTTGGCTGCCTGCTGGCGGCCGTGCTGGGCACCTGGCTGGAACGGCGCAGCCGTCGAACGGCACAGCATGTGAACCTCGACACGGGAGGTCCGTCGTGAAGCTACTACCCGCGCTGCTGTTGATGGTCGGTGGAATCGGAAGTCTCGCCGCACAGGATACGAGTAAGTCCGCACCTCGACCCGCGCCCGCACCCGCACCCGCACCCGCACCCGCACCCGCACCCGCGCCCGCGCCCGCGCCCGCACCTCGACCCGCGCCCGCACCCGCAGCGGCGCCGGCACCCGCTGCACAGCCCGCGGCGCCAAGTGACGTCAAGGTCGAGGCTGTCCTGGCCCGCAACGTACAGGATCGCGTGCCGCAGGACAGCGGTACCACGTTTTCAGACAGTGTAGGCTCGGTTGTGTTGTGGATGCGCGTGACGGGGGCGAACGGGCAGACACTCCATCACGTTTGGTTTCACGGCAACGACCAGGTCGGCGACGTCGCGTTGACGATCGGTGGTTCACCGTGGAGGAGCTGGAGCCGCAAAGCAATTCCGGCGGACGCAAAGGGTGCATGGCACGTAGAGATCAGAGATGCGGCTGGAACGGTCCTCAAAAAAATAGACTTCACCGTGGGGCAATGATACTTTTTCGCCCATGGATCTAGTAGAGCAGGTCGTCGCAAATCTCGAAGTCGAACCGGGGCAAGCCGAGAAGGGCGTGGGCGCCATTTTGATGGCGCTGCGCATGACCGTGGATAAGGAGACGTTCGAGAAGGTGCGCGCCGCCGTTCCCAACCATGAGAGTTACATGGGACGGGCATTGATGAGTGGCGCGCGCACAGGCGAGATCATCGGCGTCGCCGGCCCCGCGGCGCTGATGGCGGGCCTGTCGGCCGCCGGATTTCGCAAGGAAGACGTGCCGCGGCTGGGCCGGATTGTGATGGAGCATCTCCGGCCCAGTCTCGGCAACGACACCGTCGAAAAATTCCTCGACGGCGCCCCCGCCTTAAAAGGGTAGGTCCTACAGCCTCATTCTTCGCACCAGCGCCTCGAACCGCGGCGATCCCCGCAGCGGATCGAGCATCGGATTCACCTTCAGATAAGCGAGCCAGCCGCGGCGCTCTTCATACGCGCGCTCCGCCCAGTCGAGCGCCTGGTCGATGTTGTTGAGACCGATATGCACGATGGCGAAGGCCACCGACGAGACGTATCCCTCCTGCTCGGCCGCCTCGAGCTCGTGCAACAGCGCCTCGGCCTCCGCTCGCTTTCCGGCGCGCGCCAGCACCCACCCTAATGTCGCCTTCGTGTATGCGCCCGCGGCCGGTAGCGTCATTGCATCCCGCAGCATGCGCTCGGCTTCAGCGAGCTCGCCCTGCAGCGCCAGCGTCGTCGCCAGAATGCGATAGCTCTCGGTGGCGAGCGGATTCATCTCGATGGCGCGGGACATGTGGTCGCGCGCCAGGTCGTAGCGACGCGCGTAGTAGCTGAGCCACGCAACCCCGCGCCGGGCGGAAACGGACCCCGGCTCGAGCTCGAGCGCAGTCAGCCCTTCGTTCAGGGCGGCATCGTGCTCGCCGCGAGATGCCAACAGAAATGCATACCACTGATGCGCGCTGGCGTAGCGCGGATTGAGCTCGATCGCACGTCGGAACTCTCGCTCCGCCCCTTCCCAGTCCCAATCGTACACGAACAGGGTCCAGGCGAGGGACGCGTGCGCCGACGGGACCGATTCATCGAGCTCGAGCGCTTTGCGCGCGTAGGCCCTCGCGCGCGCGTAGGCTTCGTCCACGGGAATGCTGCGGTAATCGACGTCGAGCGAGTACGAGTCGGCCAAACCGGCGTAGGCGGGCGCATAGTTCGGATCTTCGGCGATCGCCTGCTCGAAGAAGCGCACGGCTTCGGCCACGCCTTCTTGCGTTCGCTTGTTCCAGGCGAATCGTCCTTTGAGATACAGGCCGTAGGCCTGGATGTTTTCCGTGTACCGCCGCGGGACGTGCTCGGAGAGATCAGCGAACATCGTTGTCCGCAGCGTGTTGACGATCGTGCCGGCGATTTCATCCTGAATCGCGAACATCTCGATCAGCGTGCGGTCGTAGCGCTGCGACCAGAGCAGGCGCCCGTCGTCGGTCGACGTGAGCTGCGCGGTGATGCGCAGCCGGTCACCCGACTTGCGCACCGTCCCTTCGAGCACGACGCTCGCGCCCAGCAGCGCGCCCACCGCGCGGACGTCGAGCGGCTTCCCCTTGAGCGCGAAGACTGACGTGCGCGATGACACGCGCAGCCCGGCGATTTTCGCGAGCGCGTCGATCAGCTCGTCGCTGATGCCGTCGCTGAGGTACTCGTTCTCGGCCTCGGGGCTCGCGTTGACGAACGGCAGCACGGCGATGGACCGCGTGCTGGCGGGTGCTCGCGCGATCCCTGCGCTGTCGGGAGCCATGAGGGCGGCGACGAACTCCGCCGCACTCTCGAACCGCTGCTCCGGATCCTTCTCCAATGCGTGTTCGAGTGCCCGTTCCACCGAGCGCGGCACCTCTGGGCGGAACCCGCGCACCGGCCGGGGCGATTCGGTGACGTGCTTCGCCATCACCGCGCGCGCGCCCGCGCCGGTGAACGGCGGCTCGCCCACCAGCATCTCGTAGACCACGCACGCCAGGCTGTACACGTCGCTCGCGGAGCCGAGATTCGGCTCGCCGCTCGCTTGCTCCGGGCTCATGTACTCGGGCGTCCCGACCGCCAATCCGACTTCAGTTGCAAGCTCACCGGCACGCGTGGTGTCCGCTTCGGGGTCGCAGCAGGCGCGCGCGACGCCGAAGTCGGCGAGCACCGCGTGACCATCCGCGAACAGGATGTTCTCCGGCTTCACGTCGCGATGCACAAAGCCTTGTCGATGCGCGAAGTCGAGGCCGGCGCCGACTTCCTGTGCGATGCGGAGCGCGTCCTTTACGGACAGCGGCCGGCGCTCGAGGAGCCGCTCGCGCAGAGAGCCGCCGGGCACGTGCGGCTGGACGTAGTACAGCATCCCGGCGGCCTCGCCCGAGTCGATGAGCGGGACGATGTGTGGGTGAGCAAGCTGCGCGGCGATGCCGATCTCGCGCAGGAACCGCGTCGTGCCGAGCGCCGCGGTGATCTCCGGCCGCAGGACTTTGATGGCGACCTTGCGGCCGTGCTTCTTCTCGTCGGCGAGATACACGGTCGCCATGCCGCCGCGTCCCAGCTCACGCTCGATCGTGTAGCGATCGGCGAGTGCCACGGCGATGGGAGGACGAGAGGGCTCCGGAGCGATCACGGAGCGGAAACTAGCCCCTCGGCTGTGCTACACCATCCCAGCGGCGACGCCCAACACTCGCAGCAGGCGGATTGCCAGGACCGTGCCCAGAACGAGCGCACCCAAGGTCACGACCACGATCCCACCAATCACGAAGGCCACGAAGGATCGGTCGGCGCGTATCGCGTGTGCGGGATCTATCAGATGGCGCTCCAGCAGCGCCACGTTTCGAAGATTGGCTTTCCATGCGAAGTCGAAAATATCCCCGAGAATCGGAACCGCGCCAAGTCCAGCATCGAGCGCGATATTGCCCGCGATCCGCACCAGGGTCGCGCGCGACGCGCCCAGTCGGATCCCTTCGATGAGAATCCATCCGGCCAGAACGGCGCCAGCAGCATCGCCGACGCCGGGAATCAGTCCAATGACGGGGTCGAGCCCGAATCGCAATTGCGTGCCGGGGATGCGCATCCCGGAATCGAGCAGCACCGCGAATCGCGTGAGTGTGGCAAGTCTACGTCGATGATCAGGGCGATGATCAGCCCCACGATTGCTCACGTCGACCACAGACTCCCTGTTTGAGTCTGAAGCTGGGGCGGGAGGACTCGAACCTCCAACTTCCCGGTTAACAGCCGGGCGGTCTGCCAGTTGACCTACACCCCAAAATGCTCGACGCCAAGACGCCGAGGCGTCGAGGGAAAACAAAGCAAGCATGATAGGTTTCGACTGTCAATGAACATTTACGCGGCTACGCCGACAGATCTGCCCGAGATCCTGGTTCTGTTGAGGAGCAGCGATTTGCCCGTGGCCGGAATCGAGCGGCACATCGCAACAACACTCGTTGCCCGGGACTCGGGAAGCTTGGTGGGATGCGCAGCAGTTGAGATTTACGCGACGGCTGGGCTATTGCGGTCAGTGGCCGTAGCGGAGAATCGGCGCGGCGATGGATTGGGCCAGCGACTCACCGAGGCAGCGCTCGAATTGGCGCGGCGCCGAGGTGTGCGCGACATCTACCTGCTCACGACGACCGCCGCAAATTTCTTCCCGCGTTTTGGCTTCGTTCCGATTCCACGCGATCAGTTGGATCCGGCGTTGGGACAATCCGAAGAGCTGCGCGGCGCGTGCCCGGCGAGCGCGGTCGCCATGCGCGCCAATCTCAGTACTTCATCCCCGTCTTCTCGGCAAAGCTCCGCAACGCCTCCTGCTCCTCAGCGCTGAGCCGTTCGGGGAGCGTGACGTGGGCCTCCACGTACATATCGCCGCGGCGACCGTTTCTCTCGATCCCATGTCCCGCGATCCGGAATTTCTGCCCGTGCTGCGTCCCTGGTGGGATTCGCAACACCACGCGTTTGCCGTCGAGCGTCTTCACCTTGATGCGCGATCCCAGCAACGCCTGCGCGAGATTGATCGGGACGACGCCGATCACGTCGAGGCCCTCGCGACGGAAGAAGCGATCGGGTGCGATGTGGATGACGACGATGAGGTCGCCCTGTCCCTTGGGTCCCTGGTTCTTGAGCCGCAGGCGAGCACCGTCCTCGACCCCCGCCGGCACTTCGACGGTGATGCGCTTTTCGACGCGGACTTCGCCGCTGCCCTGACACGTTGGACAGCGCTGCGAAGGAACCGTGCCCTTCCCGCGGCACACAGGGCACGGACGATTGACGGCGAAGCCCCCTTGTCCGAATGACACCGTGCCGCGCCCATTGCACTCAGGACACGTGTTGACCGTGGCGCCCTTGGCGGCGCCGGTGCCGCCGCAGGTCGGGCACACCTCCGGCATTGCCAAGGTGATCGGCACCGACCCGCCGAGCGCCGCCACCCGGAACGGAATCGTGACGCTGGTCTCGACTTCTTCAGGCTCGGCCTCGCGATCGGCGCCACGCCGACCAAATATGGAAGAGAAGAGGTCGCCGAGGCCGCCGAAATCGGACATATCGAAATCACCGCTATCCGGCGCGCCGCGTCCCCCCCCGGCGGTGCCCTCGCGGCGACCGCGAGAACTTGCGTTGCCCGCCCCGGCAAACGCTCCGTAGCGTCGCAGCGTATCGTACTTCTTTCGCTTTTCGGGATTGCTCAACACGTCGTGCGCTTCATTGATCTCCTTGAAGCGCTCCGCCGCTTGCGGATTGTTGGGATTGCGATCGGGATGGTACTGCTTCGCCAGCCGGCGAAACGCCTTCTTGATTTCGTCCGTGGTGGCTGATTCAGCGACTCCTAACAACTGGTAATAGTCGCGCTGAGCGGCCATTACTTACCTTGCCACGTCAGCACCACCACGCGCGCAGGTCGCAGGAGGAGGTCGCGCATCTTGTAACCCGGTTGCACCACCTGGCCTACGGTGTGATCCTCCTCCGGTTTCGACGCGGGCTGCGTCGTCACCGCATCATGTACGTTGGGATCAAACGGCACGCCGGCTTGATCGATACGTGTCACGCCGGCCGCTGCGAGCTCCTTCCAGACTTTGCGATCGACCAGATCGACGCCCTCATGCAGCGTCTTGGCATCGATTTCCGCCGGATCGATGTGCGCGAACCGCGACAAATCGTCCAGCGCATCCGCGAGGCGCGTGACAAGATCCGCCTGCGCCCGCATCCACATCTCCGTACGCTCTTTGGCCGTGCGTTTGCGGAAATTTTCGAAATCAGCGGCGAGTCGCAGATGTTTGTCTTTCCAGACATCGGCCTCCGACGGCGCGGGCGATGCAGTCTCGGCGGCGCCTCCGGACGGAGGAGCCGTGGGAGTCGGCTCCCCAGGATCAGGATCCAATGAGGGAGCGCGCGGAGTGGTCGATTGCGGCGATGGCGAAGGAGGCGCGTGGCGCTTGTTGGTCATTGATTTGGAACTTTCAGTCTGACAACAAGATAGGCAGCAAAACGCAGGAGGGAACCCCCGCGGCGACTTAGGATCGATGCCGCGCGACGAACGCGATCAAGTCATCCATCACGCGCCGCGTACCGAAGACCTCGTGCGCCAGCTCCGGATACCAATTGACCGTCGTACGCACAGGCAGATTCTCCGCGAACAGCCGGGCGAGCGGCGCATCGATGAGCCCATCATTTCCACCGAGCAGGAAGAGCAGCGGACGCTCGATGCGCTGTGAATCGGTGAGTACGGCACGCTGCGCCCATTGCAATTCGGCCCGCGCGCCCGCCGTCATGAATTCGCCTCCCCGTCCCGTCGGCAGCGTGGGCCACAGGTCGGCGAATTTCGCCGCCAGGCGCTTCCACACGGTGGGTCGCGCGCGCCACGCCAGTGCAGGATTCGATACGACCGCAGCCGCCGGCGGCTCGCCGGGCTGTGTCTCGAGATAGCGCAGCACGACCAAACCGCCAAAGCCGTCGCCCACGAGAACCTGGGGGATGTCCTGTCGCTGGCGCACGGCGCGCCGGAACGCCTGGAGGTCGCCAAGCAGTTGACTGAATCGCGAGAGGTGGGCGCGGTGACCGCCCGAGCGACCATGACCGCGCTGATCGAGGAAATACGCAGCGAGACCGGCGTCTTGGAGCTGCCGTCCCATCTGCGCCAGCGACTCCGCCCCGAGCGGCGGATGCCAATCGTGAAAAAAGAGCACCGCCACGTTGGGACGCGCGGGTTCGTAGACGTCGTACGCGAGCGGCGTGCCGTCGGGCGCGTTGACGCGGTTCACGAATTGGTCTCGCCGATCAAGCGCCGCAACAAGTCGAGCGCCGCCTGCGCGGCGCGCGCACGAATCTCGGCGCGGTCGCCGGGGAAAATGCGTTTGAGCGCCCGCGTTTCCTGACCGAACGCGGCGGCCAACCACACGGTGCCGACCGGCTTCTCCGCTGTTCCACCACTCGGTCCCGCGATTCCGGTGACCGCGAGCCCGGCAGCGACGCCGAAGCGGCGCAGCGCGCCCGCAACCATGGCGCGCACCACTTCCTCGGATACCGCTCCGTGCGTCTCCAGCAGCGCAGGCGATACGTCGAGCATCGCTCGCTTCACGGCGTCGTCGTAGGCGACGATGCCGCCCGCAAAGACCTCCGATGAACCCGGTATCGCGGTGACTCGCCCGCCGAGCAATCCGCCGGTGCACGACTCGGCAATGGCGAGCCGCGTCTTGCGTGTGCGGAGCCGCTGCAAAACAACGCCGGCGAGATCGGTTCCATCCTCGCCATAGCAGTGTTCCGCCGCCCGTTCACGCAGCACCGTGACGGTCGCGGCGAGGCGACGCTCGGCTTCCTCTTCAGCGATTGTCCATGCGGTCACACGCAGGTCGACGCCGTCGACTGAAGGGAGGTAGGCGAGCGTCAGCGGCGCGATGTCGTCTTCGATCGCGCCTACCCGTTCGGCGAGTGCCGATTCGGCGATGCCGGTCGTGCGCACAGTCCGCGACCGAACCACCATTCCCGACCCGCGCGCCGCGAGCCGAGGAAGCACCTCCTCGGCGAGCAGGCCGCGCATTTCCGACGGCACGCCAGGCAACATCACCACGACGCGCCCCCGTTCCTCCACCCATAACCCGGGGGCCGTGCCACGGGGGTTCGGCAGCACCGTCGCGCCGCTCGGCACCTCGGCTTGGCTCCGATTCGCGGCCGGCATCGTGCGGCCAAGGCGCCGAAACCGCTCTTCGAGCGAGCGCAGCATCGACTCGTCCAGCTGCAACGGTTTTCCGAACAGCGTGGCGACCGCGCGTTTCGTCATGTCGTCGCGCGTCGGGCCGAGGCCACCGGTCGTGATTACGAATCCGGTGCGATCGAGCGCCTCCGCAACGGCGCCACGAATCGCGTCGGGGCGGTCGGCCACCGAGCTGTGACGAACGACTTCGACGCCGACCGCGGCCAACGCCCGTCCCAGGTCGGCGGCGTTGGTGTCAGGGGTGAGTCCCAGCAGCAGCTCGGTGCCGATGGTAACGACCTCGAGCTTCACTTGCCGACTTTGAGGAGTGTCCGGTAGCGGTACAGGTAGACGAGGAGCGAATACACCGTGAGCACGATGGCGCCGGCGAGCGTCACGGAGACGAACCAGCCGTGGAACTGGTCCCAGAAATTCCGGAACGCGCCCGCGATGTGCCGCTGCGCGATTGCGTCTTTCCACGCAAACCAGGCGATCGTGGCGCCGATAAACACGTTCTGGACGACGGCCTTCAGCTTGCCGGCGCCCATCGCGGGGATCACGATGCCGCGTCGCTTGGCGAAGAAGCGAAACACCGTGATCAGTATTTCCCGCCCCACCAGGAGCAGCGCGACCCACACCGGTAAACTCCCCCACCACGGGATGCGATAGTCCACGAGGATCGTCGGGTGTCGGGTCATCCAGAAGATGGGGATCAGCGTGGCGAAGAGCAGCAGCTTGTCGGCGATCGGGTCGAGCAACATCCCGAGCTCGCTGGTGGTACCGTAGCGCCGCGCCAACCAGCCATCGACCAGGTCGGAAAACGCCGCGATGAGGAACACGACGAACGCAATGACCTTGGGCCAGTACCCCTGGATGAATGGGAGCAGTGCGATGACTGGCGTGAGACAGATGCGCGCGAGCGTAATGATGTTCGGCAATGTCCACCGCATCGCGGTGGAACGAGGGGGACCTTGGGGGGGGGGACCAGCCATTAGCTCAACGTTTTGAGGACCAGCTTGCTGACCGCCTTGAGTGTGTCGAACACGCCGTCGCCGCGCACGGCGACCGCCTCGTGATACGCTGCCCGGCCGACCCACTCGGCGCCGACCTTCTCGACGAGACTTTCCCCCGGATGCGAGGGATCGGGCGTTTGTTTCTGACGGGTCGCGTCCTCGATCGGCCATCCCGGGTTCAGCGATGCCTGCAGATCCTTGACGGGAGCGGCGTTCGGGAGATCGCGCTTGTTGTATTGGATCACGAACGGAATCTTGGTCAGGTCGTACCCGTACTCCGCCATGTTGTCGTACAGGTTCTGCATGGACTCGACGTTCGCTTCCATCCGCTCGATCTGGCTGTCGGCGACGAACACGATGCCGTCGACGCCCTTGAGAATCAGCTTGCGGCTCGCGTTGTAATAGACCTGCCCCGGCACGGTGTAGAGGTGGAAGCGCGTTTTGAAACCGCGAATCGTTCCCAGGTCCACCGGCAGGAAGTCGAAGAAGAGCGTCCGCTCGGTTTCGGTGGCGAGCGATATCATCTTGCCGCGCGTGTTGGGTGAGACCTTCCCGTAGATGTGCTCGAGGTTGGTGGTCTTGCCCCCGAGGCCCGGGCCGTAATAGACGAGCTTACAATTGATCTCGCGGGACGCGTAGTTGATCATCGACATGGGCGCGTCCCCTTAACCAAAGAGTTTGTCAATTTCGTCCTCTGCCCCTTCGAGCAGGCCCTTTTGCTCTGCCCCCCCCGCCCCCGCCTGACCGGTTCCGACCCGACTGAACATCTCCTCGAAGACTTTGTTGAGCTCACCGACGACCGCTTTGGCCTTGAGCTTGACGAGGCCGAGCGTCGCGCGCTGATCGAAGAGCACGACGAGAATCACGCGCTTGGCGACGTCGGCGAGATACATCGATTCGCGCTCGCCCTGGTGGACGAGCGAGGCGAATTCCGCTTCGCCGATCATCTTGGCGAGCTGATCGTTGGCGCTGAAGTCGGCGGCGGTGAGTGACGCGAAGGCGGTGGGATCGAATTTGGGCGTGTCGCCCACGGTGGCGACGAGCTGGCCGTTGCGGTCGACGATCAGCGCACAGCGGGCGTTCGAGTCACGCAGAAACGCCTGCAGGTGCGTCTGGATTTGCTTGAAGTCGTTCTCGTTGAAAGACCAGCTTGCGGCTCCGGCCATGAGCCTCCTAGTCGGTCTCGGACATGTCGCGCCGTGCCGCCAGCGCCTGCGCGATGGTCACCGCGTCGGCATACTCGAGGTCGCCGCCCACCGGCAGACCGCGTGCGATGCGCGTGACACGGACCCCGCTCGGCTTCAGCACCTGCTGGAGGTAGGTGGCCGTCGCCTCACCCTCCATCGATGGATTCGTCGCGACGATGACCTCGCGCACCTCGGAGCCATTTGCCAGCCGCGCGAGCAGACGATCCACGTGCAGATCTTCCGGGCCGACCCCGTCCAGCGGTGAAATCCGGCCGCCCAGCACATGATAGCGACCGCGATACCGCCCCGCTCGCTCGATCGCGCTGAGATCGCCCGATTCCTCGACCACGCACAGCAAGGCCGCGTCGCGACGCGGGTCGCGGCAGATCGGGCAGGGGTCTTCATCGGCCAGATTGCCGCAGGTCGCGCACGCGAAGACCCGCCCGCGGACTCGCCTGATGGCCTCCGCCAAACGCTCCGCGGTCTCCGCGGGCTGCTTCAGCAAATGGAACGTGAGCCGCTGGGCGGTCTTGCGCCCGATGCCGGGGAGCTTGGCGAGCTCCGCCACGAGCTCCTCGATGGCGGACACTGAAAGGCCGGCGGCCTAGAGCGGCAGCTGGAACGGGAACGGCAGCCCCGACGCCAGCTTCCGCACCTCA
This sequence comes from Gemmatimonadales bacterium, assembly GCA_035299765.1. Lineage (GTDB taxonomy): Bacteria > Gemmatimonadota > Gemmatimonadetes > Gemmatimonadales > GWC2-71-9 > 20CM-2-65-7. Next base: position 3,873 of record DATGVZ010000096.1, on the reverse strand, counting down.
GCTTGATAGAGCTCGGCCGCGCGCTTTTGCGCCTCCGCCACCGCGGCGAGCACGAGATCTTCCAGCATCTCGACGTCGCCCTGGCTGACCGCCTGTGGATCGATCTTGATGGCGCGAATGTGTCCGCGCCCATCGACCGTGGCCTGCACCATCCCGCCACCGGCCGATACCGTCAGGGTCTGCTGCGCCAGCTGCGTCTGGATCTCAGTAAGCCGCCCCTGCATCTGCTGGCTGAGCTGGAGCAGGCTAGATAAATCCGCCATACGTCGAAAGTTACCCCGCGTGGGTGCGTTAGCAAGCTATTCGAGCAGCTCCAAATCTAATGCATCCACCGCCGCGCTCAGCGTCGGATCCTTCGCGCGCAGCGCCTTCAGCCGGTCGGCGTTCGCTCGCTCTTCGGTCATCCGCTCCGGCCGTTCAGAGGGGGTTGGCGTGCCACCGGTGTCGGGCGCCGCGATCTTGACCCGCGGCGCCTCGGCGACGTAACGGCCGAGACTCTGCGCGATCGTATCGCGCTGGCGCTCGAGCCCCTCGGCATGACCAACGTTTCCGGGACGCAACGTCACCACGCGACCGTCGACCGCAATCACTTCCGCTTCCGCCAAGAGACTGCCGAGCATTGGGCCGCGCGTACGCGCGTCGGCGACGACGGCGGACCAGACCGAGCGGACGTTGGCGAGGGTGGGCTCCAGCTTCTGACCGGGGAAGGGGGAAGAGGGAAGGGGGACGGGTACTGCGGGCGTTGGGGGCGCGGCAGTACCCCTCCCTCTTCCCGCTTCCCCCTTCCCCAACGCATCGAGTACCTCCGACAACTCCACTGTACGATCCAGCATCGCCCATCTCAGCAGCAACACTTCGACCAGCAGCCGGGTGTTGGCACTGCGGCTGATGCGCTCTTCCGATTCGCTCAGAATCGTCAGTAAACGCACCACATCCGCGGGTGGCAGCTGCGGCGCATACGTGCGAATCACCGCAAGCAGACCCTCCGTCAAGCCTTCGGGTTGCCCACCAACGCTCACGAGCAGGAGTGCGCGCAGCGTCTCGCCGGCGCCATTCACGAATTCGCCGAGGTCCGCGCCCGCTTCGAGCAGGCGCTCAACCAGCGGGAACATCGCGCCGGCGTCGTGCTCGACGATGGCGCGCAGCATTTCGCCGTACAGCTCGTCGGGAACGAGCCCCAGTACCTCGCGCACCCGGACGGCGGTCACCGGACCCTCGCCGAATGAGAGCACCTGATCGAGCAGCGATAAGGCGTCGCGCATGCCGCCGTTGGCACTGCGCGCGATCAGATGCAGCGCATCGTCATCGACTCGCAGCTTCTCCTGCTCGACCACCTGCTTGAGCCGCTCGACGATCGCATGCGGCCCGATGCGGCGGAAATCGAAGCGCTGCAGCCGCGACAGGATCGGCGCGGCCGCGTTCGCGATCTTCTGCGGCTCCGTGGTCGCGAACACGAACACCACGCGCGGCGGCGGCTCCTCGAGAATCTTGAGCAGCGCGTTCCACGCTTCCCGGGTGAGCATGTGCGCTTCATCGACGATGTAAACCTTCGAGCGCGTCTCGGTGCTGGCGGCGTACATCGCGCGTTCCCGGAGGTCGCGCGCATCATCGACGCCGCGGTTGGAGGCGGCGTCGAGCTCCACGACGTCGAGATTGGCGGCACCGGTCCAAATGCGGCTGCACGAATCGCACACGCCGCAGGGCTCGCCGGCGGGCGAGCGCTGCTCGCAGTTCAGGGCCATTGCGAGGATGCGAGCCGCGGTGGTCTTCCCCACACCGCGCGGTCCGGCAAAGAGGTACCCGTGCGCGACGCGGCCCTGGGCAACGGCGCCGCGGAGCGCAGCGGCAACGTGGTCCTGGACGATGAGGTCGGCGAATTGCTTGGGGCGATACTTTCGGGCGAGGGCGATCATTGAGAACGGAATCTAACCTGGGTACCTTTCGCGCGCCCCAGGTCCGCAGGCTTTCCGCTCGTGAACCGCGTCAGGCCCCCGCAGGGAGCAGCGCTAAACGATGTCGGGATTCGTTGCGGGGTGCCTGGGGCATTTCGCACCCAATGATCAGTAATCAATGATCAGTAATCAATGATCAATGATCAATGATCATTCGACATTGATCGTTCGCCCTCAGGGGCAATCCACCTTCCCAGGCGCACCGCGCGGCGGGACCGTCACCGTCACGTACTGCCGCATTCCGTTCGCGATCACCGCGAGACTCGTCGTGCCCGGTTCATCGGGCTTGAGCGCGAGCGTGCCGGCGAGACTGTCCTGCGTCACGCGCAGCACCCGAAAAATGCGGGCGTCAGCCACGGCGCCGCGCAGTTCGAGAAGCGGGGTCGCGTTGGCGAACCCATCCTGCGCGGTGACGCGCAAGAGGATCACCGTGTCAGGGCGCACCGCAAAGTGTCCCGTGACGGATTTCTCAGCGCATTGAATCACGAGCTGCGCCGTTGAGCCCGGCGCAACGCTGAACGCAACCTGTTTCTCGACGTCGCCGGCGGCGGCGAGCACGCTCGCGGATCCCGCGTGCGGACCCAGCGCGACGCCCACGCGCACCTCTCCCGAGGCATTTGTGATCGCGGTGTCCGGCGCGATTCGCGCATTGATACCGGTGAAAACGATCGGCACGCCGGTGATCGGCATTCCCAACGAGTCACGGGCATCGAAGACGAGCGCCCGCGGCAGCTGCGCACCGGCCGGACCGCGTTGACCTCCGCCGGCAACGAAGCCGCTGCGCCCCGGTGAAACGCGAACAGGCTGCGGGCGAGCCACCACCGCAATGACGGTCGGCCGGCGCGCACAGCGATCGACGGCCTCGAGCAGCGCGCGGTCGGCGCCGAGTCGCCGGAAGTCCGTGCGGTCACGCTCGGTGGGCTCGAACGTCAGGCAGTTGCGACCGACGAACTGCGCCAATTCCACCGATGACATCGCGGAACCCGAGAGCAGCCGCACGAGATCGCTCTTACGCAGCGGCGCCGCGCCTTGCGTCACGAGGTACAACGCGAGGAGCAGGGTCATGGCCGCCGGCACCCCGACTGCTCAAATCCGCTCTCGACCGAGTCGACCGCCGCGTACAACGCCTGATCCTGCGATGCACGTCGCGCATCGAATGCCGTCATGCGGGCACGCCGCTCGGTGTTGTAAGTGATCCAGAGGTTTTCGATCGTGACCAGCCCACTCGAGAGACCGCCGCAATCCATCTGGCCGCTCGCGAACAGCGAGGCGCGATCCTGGAAATTGCGCACCGCCAGCGACAAGGAGTCACTCAGGCGATCGAATCGCGCAAACGGCGACACCGGTTGTGGAGGAGGGGGCGGGGGAGGCGTTGTGGCGGCCGGCGCCGGCTGCGTGGGCCGCGGCGGCTGCGTATTGCCGGACTCCGCACGGCGCGGCGGTCGGCGAGCGGCCGGGGGAGGAGTCGAGGATCGCACGACCAACTTCTTGGCCCGATCGAGCAGACCCGCCCAGGGCAACGGCTCTGCCGGATTCCGGATCTTCACATACCAGTACGCGCCGGCACCAATCCCCGCCAACAACAGCAAGAGCACGAACCGCTTCGTCCAGGAGCCGCGCCGCTTGCGCCGGCGCGCGCGCGGTGCCGGCTTCTTCTCTGCCTCCTCCTCGAGCAGCCGAAATGTTTGCGTCGGCGTGCGCCGCGCCGCCGGTGGAGCAGGAGCCGCGACTTCCGGCGGAATCGCAGCCACAGACTCCGGCGTCACCTGCCACGGTATCCCTTCCGACGAGTGCTGAGGTGGCGGTGGCGGCGGCGCCACCGGAGCCGGTGGCTCGTCCGGGACAAAGACCGGCGCAACCGGGCGCCTTGTTTCCACGGTTTTGCGCTGGGACGGTGGGGGGCGCGGGGGAGCCGGAGGAG